>CAZKHO010000019.1:0-25701 GCA_964552505.1 uncultured Bifidobacterium sp.
GCGGTGGCCCTGCCGGTGCTGCGTCACCGCATCGTGACCAACTTCAACGCCGAGGCCGACGGCGTGACCAGCGACGCCATCGTGCAGAAGCTGCTCGACAGCACGCCCATCGACGCGGCCGCCGAGGGCCGTCCGCTGGACCGGCTGGTCTCGTGACGGCGCCGCTTCGGGCCGAGGCCTACCTGGCGCCCGAGACGCTGGCGCAGCTGGCCCCCTTCGAACTTCGCGCTCGCATGCTGGTGGACGGACTGGGCAGCGGTCTGCACGCCAGTCCGCGCCACGGCCAGGCGGTGGAATTCAGCGAGCACCGACCGTACGTGCCCGGGGAGTCGCTGCGGCACCTGGACTGGAAGGTGTTCGGTCGAAGCGACCGGCTGGTGCTGAAGCGCTACGAGCAGGAGACGGACCTGGACGTGATGATCCTGGTGGACGCCAGCGCCAGCATGCGCTTCGGCAGTCTGCCGGTGAAGTCCGGCTGGGGCGGCACGGACGCCGGTCGCACGGCGCTGCAGTGGACCAAGTTCGACTGCGCGGCCGCCATCGCGGTGGCGCTGGCGCATCTCTGTCTGGAGCAGCGCGATCGCGTGGGCATGGTGGCCTACGCCGACGACGTCCGGGCGCAGGTGAAGCGGGCCGGCTCCCACGGACAGTGGCGCAGCATCGTGCAGGCGCTGGGAAGCGTGCGCGTGGAAGGCACCGCCCATCCGGGACGCGCCATGGATCAGGTGATCTCCACGCTGAACGCACGATCGCTGCTCTTCGTGCTGAGCGACTTCATGCATCCGTCCGAACCGCTGCGCGACGCGCTGGCCAAGGCGCGATTCCGTGGACATGACATGGTGCTGGCGCGCATCCTGGATCGGCAGGAGATCCGGTTTCCGCTGGAAGGACTGCGTCGCTTCGAGGACATGGAGGCCGGTGCGCCGCTGGAGGCGGACGCCGAGACCGTGCGGCAGGCGTATCTGGCGGAACTGAAGGCGTTCGACGCGGCGCTGGAACGGCTGGTGCGTGGATTCTCCTTCGACCTGATCTGCCTGGACAGCCACGACTCCGTGGGTCCGGCGCTGGCGGCCATGCTGGCTCGGCGCGAGGCGGCGTGGCGCGCGCGGAGGAAGTCGTGATCTTTGCGCAGCCGTGGCTGGCGGCGGCGGCGCTGGCCTGCGCCGCCATCCCGTTCCTGCTGCACCTGCTGCTCCGGCGGCCCCGACCCACCGCGTGGCCCAGCACCATGCTGCTGCAGCGGGCCGTCGAGCGGCTTCGGCGAAGGCGAAAGCTGGAGCGATGGCTGCTGCTGCTCTCCAGATCCATGGCACTGCTGCTGGCAGGCCTGGCCATGGCCGGTCCCCTGCTTCGATCCGGCGCCTGGCAGGCGCGGGAGCGCTGGATCGTGGTGGACGACGCCGCCACCGCGGCGGAGCGGCTTCCGGACGGTCGACCCGCCATCGACTGGATCCGCGCACAGGTCCGCGCGGCGGTGCTTGAACTGCACGAAGGGGATCGTGTGGCGATCGTCCTGGCCAGTCAGCCGGCCCGTGTGGCGCTGCCACCCACGCCGGATCTGCAGCGCGCGCTCCGTGAGGTGGACGCCCTTCAGGTGCATGCCGTGCCCGCGGACTGGAAGGACGCCATCGATCGTGCGCTTCCCGCCGTCGGTGAACGGATGGACCAGGTCCACGAGCTGATCCTGGTTGGAACGTTCCGTCGTGGCAGCGTGGATCCGGACGCACCCCTTCCGGCATCATGGGCGGAGCGATTGACGGGCGTTCGTCGGTGGTGCGTGACACCGCCGCCCGGCGGTTTGCCCAATCGCGCTCTGGGCATCGTTGGCATGGCCCGCTCGGTCTCGGATCCCTCGGGATCGGGTCAGGTGCCCGTGCGCGTGCAGATGGTCCGCACCGGCAAGGGTTCCACGGTGGATCCGGTGACGGTGCGTTCGCCTCGTGGCGAGACGGTGGGAGGACGCGACGCCACATGGTCGGCGGACGCCACCGAGACGCAGGTGGAGGTGCCGGTTCGGCCGGTGGACGGGGACGCGATGCTCGTGGAGGCGTCGTCGGATGCGCAGCCGCTGGATGACGCGGTGCCCATCGCCTCGCTTCCCGCAAGGGATCCGGTGGTGCTGGTGCTTGGGAGGCGTCCGCAGGAGACGGAACTGGAGCGTCTTCCGGCCGCATCATGGGTCATGCGAGCACTGGAGGCGGCGGGTCTTCGACCACAGGAGGTGGATCCCACCACGCTGGCGTTGCGACCCATGCGGGACGTGGACGCTGTGGTGGCGTGCAGACCTGATCTTCTGGACGGCGCAGGATGGCAGTGGCTGGAGCGCCTTGTCCAGGACGGAGGCACGCTGCTGGTGATGCCGGTCCCGGAAGCGACCTCACAGGCGTGGGCACAGGAACTGACACGCTCGATCGGACAACCGGTGCTGCGTCCGGGCGCTTCGCAGGAGGGTTCGTTCAAGCTTGCGGCGCGACAGCCCCGCTCGCCGCTGCTGTCGTTGCTGGGTGCCGAGGTGGATGCGTTGGCCGAACCCGTGCTGGTCACGCAAAGGTGGCCGTTGGCGGACGGGGACGACGCGACGCCGGTGATCGTGTTCGAGGACGGGACTCCCGCCATGACCGTCACCAGGCCGCGCGACGGTCGTGGCGTGGTGGTGACGCTGGCCACCGCCACCGCGCTGGAATGCACCGATCTTCCACTCAAGCCGATGATGGTTCCGCTGCTTCAGGAGATCGTGCGCGGTGGACGTTGGCTCGCCTCCACAGGGCGGCAGGCGCGGTCCGGCGAGGTGGCGCAGCTTGGATCCGTGGCGGCGGGCGGGCTTCTGCAGCCCACCGACGTGTCGCAGGGCGCGGCCATCGAGGTGGACGCCGAGGGCGTCACCGTGCAGCCGGTGCCCTCGCCCGGGTTGTGGAAGCTCCGCATGCGCGACGGTCGTGAGCGCTGGATCGCGGTCCGGCTGGATCCATCGGCCGCACGCATCGAACCGACCGAGCCCGCGGTGCTGGAGGCCTGGCGATCCGGACTCGCGCCCTGGCAGGACCCGGCTGCGGCAGGGTCCGACGCAGGCGTGGAAACCGCCACCACCGCGCCGTGGGTCTTGTGGATGTTCGCGGCGTTGACGGTCCTGCTGCTCCTGGAGTCGGTCCTTGCACGCCAGGGAAGTCCGCGCGCCACCGGCATGACGGAGGCCGCGCCGTGAACGACCTGCTGGCGCGGTGGTTCGAGATTCCGGCCGCTCTCCGGAGCGAGGCGTGGCACTTCACCGTGGCGCGGTCGTGGCCGCTCTGGGTGCTGGTGCTGGCCACCGTGTCGATCGTCGCGGTTGCGTGGTGGAGCTACGCCGGTCTTCGTGGTTCACGCATGCGACGTGCAGGGCTGGCGTGCCTTCGGATGATCACCCTGGCGCTGGCGCTGGTTCTGTGGATGGGACCGGCCGTCGAGTGGCCCAGGGAGCGGCAGGAGCGCGATCTGGTGCAGGTGCTGGTGGATCGGTCCGCCAGCATGCAGGTTCGTGACGCCCTGCAGGCGGACGGTTCGCGGAGCACGCGCGACCAGGAACTTCGTCGGATGCTTCAGGATCCCGTCTGGACCGAACTGGGGCGTTCGCATGCGGTGACATGGCTGGGAATGACCGGTCGGCTGTCGCCGGTGACGGATCCGGCCGCTCCCGGACCCGCCGACGGTCGGCGCACGCTGGTGGCCGGTGCGCTGCAGCAGGCCTTGCGCGAGGCGGGAGCGCGTCCATTGGCCGCCGTGGTTCTGGTGACGGATGGTCGCAGTCAGGACCAGCCGGACGCGTCGTTGTTGCGGGCGTTGAAGGCGTCGGGTGCACCGGTGTTTCCGGTGGCGCTCGGTGATCCGGCGGGCGCCCAGGATCGAGGCATCGCGCAGGTGGAGCACCCACGCCGCGCCTTCCCTCGTGACGCCGTGCCGGTGCAGGTGACGGTGTTCGGTGGAGGCACGGGATCCGTGCGGGTGGCGCTGCGTGACCGCGCGGATGGTCGTGTGCTGGATGAACGGACCGTGGAACTGGACGCCGATCGTCGTGCACGGGTCACGCTCACCGGACGCCGCGTGGAGGCGGGAGAAGCGGACTGGGAAGTCACGCTCCTGCCGGCGGGACAGGACGCCGATCCTTCCAACGACACGCGACCGGTGCAGGTCACCTTCATCGACCGGCCGTTGCGCGTGCTCTATGTGGACGGATGGCCACGCTGGGAGTTCCGCTACCTGAAGAACCTGCTGCTTCGCGAAGAGGGTGTGGAGAGCTCCGTCATGCTGCTGTCGGCGGACCGGGACTTTGCGCAGGAAGGCACGGCGCCCCTGGCCCGGCTGCCGGTCACGGACGCGGAGTTTTCAGCCTTCGACGTGATCGTGATCGGCGACGTGCCCGGAGGATTCCTGGACGACGCGCGACAGAAGGCTCTCCGCGAACTGGTGGGGCGTCGCGGCGCCGGCCTGCTGTGGATCGGCGGCGAGCGCGCCACCCCCAACGGCTGGCATGGCATGCCCATGGAGGACCTGCTGCCCTTCCGCGGCGGCACGGAGATCGGTCGTTGGGACGAACCGGTGGTGATGACACCCACGCCGCTCGCCACGCGACTGGGACTGCTGGAACTGGGCGAACAGGGTCGGTCGTGGCCACAGGATCTCACGCGCGCCGGGCCGCCCTGGTCCAGGCTGGAATGGGCGCAGCGCATCGACCCCAAAGATCTCAAGCCCGCGGTGGAGACGTGGGCCATGGCGGAATCCGGACGCGCCAGCTCCAGCGCCACGCCACGCCCGTTGGTGCTGTCGATGCGGTTTGGCGCGGGGCAGGTGGCGTATGTGGGAACGGACGAGACCTGGCGCTGGCGACACGGCCAGGGCGAGACGCTGCCGGAGCGGTTCTGGATCCAGATCATCCGGCACCTGGCCCGGCAGGCTCTGCGCGGCGCTTCGGAGCGTCCCACCCTGGAGGCCGAGCCGTCGCTGGTGGCTGTGGAGCAGCCCACGCGAATCTCGGTGGACGCCTCGGGCCAGCCACAGGAGCGGCTGGTGGTGGAGGCGCGGCACGGCGACGACGCCGACGTGGTGGAGATCGAGCTCCGACCCGACGGTCGTGGCAGGCTTGGAGCCGCCTGGTCTCCACCACGCGAAGGCGTGTGGACCGTGCGTGCGCCCGGTTCAGGCTGGGGCGAGGTTCGCGTGCAGGCGCGTTCCGAGGATCCGGAGACGCTGGAGACGCTGCCCGATCATGGGCTGCTGCAGCGTCTGGCGGACGCCACAGGAGGGCGCATGATCCAGCCTTCGGAGGTCTCCAGCCTTTCGTCGCTGGTGCCGTCCAGGTCGATCACCGTCCGTCAGCCGGTGCAGTGGCCGTTGTGGCAGCGATGGCCCGCCTATCTGCTGCTGCTGTCGCTGCTGCTGGCCGAGTGGCTGGGTCGTCGCACGCTTCGGTTGCCTTGAAATCACGCTGGAAACGGCCGGTGAACGCGGGAATCCAACCCCGTGATTGCTAGGCTTTGGACGCGTGGAAACAGGCATCCTGCACAGGATTCAAGCCCTGCATCGCCGTGTCGTGCGGCTGGAGCGGTGGCGTGTCCTGTCCATGACCGTGACGATCCTGCTGGTGGCACTGGCCGCCGCGGTGGCGCTGGACGCACTGGTGCGGTGGCCGGCCGTGGTGAGGTTCCTGCTGCTGGCTGCAGGTCTGGTGGGCGCGGTCCGTCTGGCGCGCAGGGCCGCCGATCGTGGATGGCGGCGCGTGCCCGGAGCCGCAAGTCTGGCGCTTCGACTGGAGCGCGTGGAACCGTCCCTGCAGGGAACACTGGCCTCCGCCTACGACTTTGCGCGCACTGGACAGGACCGGCACAACGCGTTGGCAGCGTCGGTGATCCAACGCGCCCAGGAGCAGGCTCCGGCCGGACGGCTGGAGCGGCACGTGCGAGCGGGTGCGCCCATGGCCACCGTCGCCTGCGCGCTTGTTGCGCTTGGTGCGTGGATCGTGGCGGCCTGCCTGCATCCCACCGGGACGCAGGTGGGTCTTCGACGGACGCTCACACCCTGGACCGGTGACCGATGGCCTGCACGCGTGACGCTGCAGTCGGAGCCGCTTCCTGGCGCGGTGGCGCGTGGGGCGTCGGTGGACATCGCCGTGCGGGTGACCCAAGGCGACGACCCCGGCCTTCGTGTGCGCGCCTTGTGCGTGCTGGACGGATCCGCGCAGGGCGAGCGAGAATTCGACCTGATGCGACAGCCGGACGGATCGTTCCGGCGGTCGGTGACGGCCGAGGGGGATCGCATGACCATCCGGGTCTCCGCGGGCGACGCCGAGAGCGATCCCCAGGAGATCCAGGTTCGCACGCCACCGGCCATCGCACGAGGAGAGCTGGATGTGCAGCCTCCCGCCTACGCGGCACACCAACGGCCGGCGCTGCACCTGTCGTGGCAGGGCGTGGCGGCGGGTGATCCGGGCATGGTGCTGGAGGGAAGCGTGGCCACCCTGCAGCTGGAGCTGGCGGCACCCGCGTCGGATCCTTCGTCCGGCGAACCCATGGTGCGGGTGTTCACGGAGGGCCAAGCCAACACGACGACACCGTTGGTGGTGGCGCAGGATCCACGACACTGGACCATCCAGGTGTCCATGAACGCATCAGGACGCCTGGATGTGCTTCCACGCGACACCGACGGCGTGGCGGCCATCGAACCGCTCCGGATCGCATGGCGCGTGGCGGCCGACATCGAACCCACCGTGTCGGTCACCGAACCGGAAACCGACGAGTCCGTGACCATGGAGGCCACCGTCCCGTTCCAGGTGGAGGCGCGCGACGACCTGGCGCTGGCCAGGGTGGGATGGAAGATCGACCGCCAGCAGCGCTCCGGCGAACCGGCGCCGGTGGTGCTTGGCGAGTCGCGGCAGGAAGCGTCCGGATCCGAGGCGCGCGTGAAGGACACGCTGTCGGTGGCCGCCCTGAAGGCGCAGGTGGGCGACGTGCTCCAGCTTCGCGGCCTGGCGTCGGATCGGTTCGAGCGTCAGGGCGTGCATCGGTCGGAGACCGTCAGTGAGCCACGGCGGTTGCGTGTCATCGAGCGCGAAGCCTTCGAGCGTCAGGCACGACAGCAGGCGGGCACCATCCGCGAGGCCGCGTCACGGCTGGAGTCCGCGCAACGTGAGGTGGAGCGTGAGACCGACCTCTCGACCGCCGCGCGATCGCAGGTGGGACTGGCCGAGCGCGTGCGCGACGCCACACAGTCCGGCCAGAAGCTGGTCCAGCGACTTCGGCGCAACGGACTGTCCCAGGGCACGCTCTCCGACACGCTGCAGGAGGCCACCGAACTGGGTTCGCAGGCGGAAGCGCAGGCGCGACAGGCCGGGGACGCGCTGCAGCGGGCCGACAAGGGCCAGGCTGGCGCGCGCGAGCAGGCGAAGATGGCGCAGCGGCAGGCTGGTGAAGCCCTGCAGCGGATGGTGGAACTGCTGGATCGGGACGACGACGCGGCTGGTGCGCAGCGTCGGGCGGATCGGCTGGCGGAGACCATCGATGGACTTCGCAAGGACCTGAAGAAGGCGTCCCGATCCGGGATGGGCAAGGACCCGGAGGATCTCTCGCAGCAGGAACGCCAGGCCATGCAGGAGCAGGCGGCCCGCCAGCGCGCCGCGGCCGAGGAGGCCGCCGCCATGATCGAAGAGCTGCGTGGTCGTGCGGAGCGTGCGCAGGTTCGGGACCGCTCCCAGGCCGCCGCGTTGCGCCAAGCGGCGGACGAGGGAGAGCGTGGTCAGGCCTCTCGACGCCTGGACGAGGCCGCCGAGCGCACGGACCGGAATCAGGCCACCGCGGCGGACGAGGCGATGCAGGCGGCGGCGGAGGCGGTGGACAAGGTCCGAAGCTCCTTGCGCGAGGACCGACGGGCGCGCACCGAGGACCTCAAGCGTCGACTGGCCAGCCTTGCGGAGACGCTGCAGGCGCTGCTGCGGCAGGCGGAGGAAGGCGCGCGTCAGGTGGATGCGCTGGCCACCTTGCCCACCAAGCCGGTGGACGAGACCTGTGGATTCCTGTCGCGTCTGGCTCGCAACACGGTGGGCGCGGCGGAAGAGGCCAGGCAGGCTGGCGGCGCGTCGCAGAAGGCGCCCGGTGTTCTGGTGCGTGCGGGCGACCGGTTCGAGGCGTCGGTGGTGGCGCTTCGTGCCGTGCCGGCCGTCCACGAGACTGCGCGTGACGAGATCACCCGAGGCATCGACCTGCTTCGGGAAGGCCTGCAGGAGGTGCAGCGAGCCCAGCGCGAGCAGCAGGCCCGCCAGTCCGAGCAGGAGCGTGCGCAACTGGCCCGGCAGTATCGGCAGCTGGCGGCCGACACGCAGACCGTCCGGCAGGCCACCGCCGGAACGCTTGCGGCGGACGGTGGACGCGTGGACCGTCGTGGAGCGGCCGTCCAGCGTGAGCAGGCCCTGCGTCTGGCGGGGATCGAGCGCGCTCTGGAGCAGGGTCCACGCAAGTCCGAACTGCTGAAGGGTGCCGCCACGTTCCAGGCGCTGCACCAGCGGATCGCCCAGGACCTGACGACCACGCGGACGGCACTCGAAGGCGCGCAGGGCGATGCCGCCACGGTTCGGCGGCTGGACATCGTGGCGGAAGGGTTCCTGGCGCTCGCGGCGTGCCTCACGGATCCCGATCAGCCGGAGGATCCGTTTGCGGACGCCAAGCAGCAGGATCAGGATGGTGGCGGCGGCGGTGCGGGTGGCGGCGATCAGGAGGGCAAGCAGGCGCTGCCGCCCATCGCGGAACTTCGGCTGGTCCGGCAGATGCAGGCGCAGGTGCAGCGGTTGACCAGCACGCTGGACGCCGCTCGCCAGTCGGGTCAGTCCGTGAATCGTGAGACGCAGGATCTTGCCGTGATGCAGGAGGAGGGGCGTCGACTGGGGCAGGACTGGGTGGATCGCATGAGCGAGCGGCGGAAGCGGCGGACTCCAAACAGCGACGATGCGCCGACCACCGCCCCACCCTCCATGCCGCTGTCGTTCCCATGGCAGGGCGCGGCACCACAGTCCAACCCACCTGCGGACGGTTCCGTGTCCACCAGGCCCACGGATCCCGCACCAGCCACGCCACCACCCACCACGGAGACCAGACCCGCACCTCGGACGCTGGACGAACTGCTTGGAATCAGCGGTGGATCCGACGACCAGGCCGCGCAGGCCCAACGGGATCGCAAGCTGGAACGATCATTGAAGGAGGAGGATCTGGGCGATCTGGCCAAGGCGGCCCTGGAGAGCATGCAGGTGGCCACGGCGCAGCTGCGCGAACGGCAGGACATCGGCGTGGGGACGCAGCGAGTGCAGGCGGATGCGGTTGCAAACCTGGACGCGCTCATCGACGCCGCCACCCGGTTCCAGAAGCAGCAGAACGCCTCTCGAAGCTCCAGTTCTCGACAGTCTTCCGGCTCGAAGCAGCAGGGCAAGGACCGTTCGTCGGAGCAGGCGGGTGGCGAGAAGCCGGAAGCGCAGCCAGGCAAGGGCGAGTCGTCCACGCAGGCCGCTGGCGAACGACGGAACGCCGCGGGTACCACCGGCGACCAGGTCGAGCCGCCCATGGGCGGCGACGAGGCGGCGTCCGGCGCGTTGATGGAAGGTCGCTCGGAGTGGGGACACCTGCCCCGCCGGATTCGGGAGATCATGTCGCAGGCCCGACGTGATCCCGTGAGTGCGCTCTACCAGCAGGCCACCGAGGCGTACTACCGACGCCTGGCGGAGGATCGCAAGCCATGAACCTCTGGCCCGCGATGGCCCTCTGGATCGTGGCGCAGCAGGCGGCGCCGGTGCCGCCAGGCATGACGAACACTCCTGCCGCGCCCGCCACACAGACACCGGCTGCGGCGGTCGAGATCCCCAGAGGCGACGTGGAACCGTCTCGACCGCGACGCGCCGGAGCCAGCGCACAGAACGCGCCCTCCCGGATGGAGATCACCCCCGAGAGTCAGGAGGCCGTCCGGCGAGGGCTTCGTGCCTTGGCGGCCATGCAGAACGAGGACGGCACCTTTGGTCGTGGTCGCTTTGCCCGGCACGTGGGCATCACCGCGCTCTGCGGACTGGCGTTCATGGCCGACGGCAACGTGCCGGGGCGCGGACCGTACGGCGAGGTGGTGCGCAAGGCGCTGGAGTTTGTGCTGGCCAACGCCACCGAGACGGGACTGCTGGCCGCGGAGAACAGTCACGGCCCCATGTACGGTCATGGATTCGCCACGCTGTTCCTGGGCGAGGTGTACGGCATGTGCCCACAGGACACGCGAGTGCGCGACGCGCTGGTGCGGGCGGTGGAACTGATCGTGAACGCCCAGAACGAGGAAGGTGGCTGGCGCTACAACCCAGTCCCGTACGACGCGGATGTCAGCGTCACCATCTGCCAGATCATGGGTCTGCGCAGCGCGCGCAACGCCGGCATCAAGGTTCCCAAGGAGACCGTCGACCGCGCAGTGGCGTACGTGCGGGCGTGTCAGAACGGCGACGGCGGGTTCCGCTACATGAGCGTGATGGGTCCCAGCGCGTGGCCGCGCACCGCGGCCGGCGTGGCCAGCCTGTTCTACGCGGGCATCTACGCCGACGACTCCATCGACCGGGGGCTGGACTACCTCACGGGCGCCGCCACACCGCAAGGTGCTGGTCCCACCGCCGAGGCGCACTACTTCTACGGGCACTACTACGCCGTGCAGAGCATGTATCTGGCGGGTGGCCGAAGGTGGGCCGTGTGGTGGCCGCTCATCCGTGACGAACTGGTGGCCAAGCAGAACGAGCAGGGAGGCTGGACCGACTTCCAGGCCGGTCCCGCCTACAGCGCCGCCATGGGGCTGATCGTGCTGCAGATGCCCAACCGCTACCTGCCCATCTTCCAGAAATGAGGATCCTTCGGATGGTGAAGGCGTGCATGCTGCTGATGACGCTTGTGGCGTCGCGGTCCTTGGCGGACGGCGGCACCGCGTGGTTGCCGGACGGATCCTCCAGGTCCGTGGACGCGTCCGATGTGCAGTCCCTGCAGTCCACGGCATGGCCCGGGTGGCTCGCGTTCCGGGCCCCGTCCGACGGCTCGTCCGAAGCCGACACCCGAAGCATGCTGGCGTTGGACGACGGACAACGAGTGGCCGGCGAGTTCGAGTCCACCGCCATGGGCAACGAGCTCCGCTGGAGGCACCGGGAACTGGGGGCCGTCACGATCGATCTGGAGCGGCTGTCGTGGATCGGACCACCCACGCTCGCCGCCGTCGCGCCTCCCGCCCGGGACCGGCTGATCCTGATGAACGGCGACCGGATCGAGGGCTTCGTGAACGCGCTGCGGGCCGATCGTGGTGTGGAGATCGAGCAGCCCACCACCGCACCCGGCGCCGCGCCGGAGCGCACCTGGTACGACCTTGCCAAGGGCCTGGCCTGCATCCAGCTGGTTCCACGCGGGCACCCCTCCACGGGATGGCGCTGCTGGCTCGGCGATGGAAGCGTGCTGGACATGGACGGTTGGCAACGCGTGGGCGAGCGCCTGGTGATCACAGGCTGCCACCTGCCGGGTGTGGCGCCCTCGGTCTCCATCCCGTGGAAGTCCGTCCGTGCGATCGCGGATCCAAGACATGCCGTGCACGCGATCGCGGCACGACCATGGACCTCCCAGGATGTTCCGGACTCTCCCAGGCTTTCGCCGGCGTCGGTGGATCCGGCGGATCTTCCTGGTCCGCTGGAAGTTCGGGCGCTGGATCTGCACGGCCCCGGCCGGTTCCTGGTGGACGTTCCCAAGGGTTCCATCGTGGTGATGCGGGTGGAGCCGCCTCCTTCTCGGGCGCAGGACGTGGTCTGTCAGGTGACGCTGCTGGATGGCGAACGGGTGGTTCTTGCCGTGTCCGTGGACGGTTCCATGAAGCCTGCCCCGGTGCGGGACACGATTCACTCGGGTCAGCTCACCGTGCGGGTGGATGCCGGACCACGCGGAGCCTTCGGTTCGTCCGTCCGTCTTTCGGACGGATTGGTGCTGGACCGGATCACGGCTCCAGCCATCGCCACCCCCCCTTCGTCCAGTGCTCCAGAAACCCCCGTGAGCCGTCCGAGTCCGGATCCCAAGTGAACCGGAGCGCCCCGTCGCGGCAGGTCACGCCGCGCGTGGCGTCTCCCAACGAGGGACTCAGGCGGTCTCGCCGGAACCTGCGTTGGCCGGTGCTCTGCATCACGAAGGATGGATGGACCCACTCGCACAGGGTCTGCGCCAGTGGTCTCCAGCCGCCATGATGGGGAAGTTCCATCACCCAAGGCCGAAGCAGATCTCGACGGGAGAGGTATCGCGCCACGGCGGCGTCCTGCGCGTCGCCCAGCAGCAGGGCCAACGGGCGTCCGGGCAACCGGTCATGGTGCAGCAGGAATCCAAGGCTGCCGTCGTTGACGGCCGCCGCCCGGAATCCGGCGGGCGGATGCACGGCCATCCAGAGCACAGGTCCCTGACGCAAGGTCCATCCTTCGGACGCCTCCTCCACCGGCACCCCGTGTGAAGCAAGCCACCGAAGAAGTTCGGCAGGGGCGCCCGGTCGATCCCGGGCGCCACGCCACGCCTCCGTCAGCACCACCACGCGCGTGGGAATGGAGTCCACCACCTCGGGAATGGCGGCAAAGTGATCCAGGTGCGGATGACTGACCACGATCGCCAACAGATCCCGCACCCCAAGTGATCGCAATGCTGGAACAACCACCCCGCTTCCGACACCCGGTCTGGAGATGGTGCCTGCATCAAAGAGCACGGCCTGATCTTCAGCTTGCAGCACATGCACACTGCCGTCTCCCACAGCCAGACTGATCCAGTGGAATGCCGGAGATGCACCATCGGATGGCAGCATGGGCGCCGGCGGTGGATGCCGGAGCGCCAGACCCAGCATCACCACCGCCCCACCCAGACTTGCCAACCGCCACACTGGACGAAGACACGTGTTCCATGCACCGAACAGCGCCGCCAGCACCAGCGCGGCCAACCAGCCATCCATGGGTTGGGTGTGCACGCTGCATCCGGGCCATTCACCCACCCGCTCCACCGTCCAAAGGAACAAGGCAGCCAGCCATGCCAGGGGCGCTCCCAGCACCCAACCAAGCACCGGGAGGCCGCCCAGCACCGCGGCCACCGACGCCAGCACGGTGATGGCGGCGGCCAGTGGTCCCAGCATGGTGCTGGCCACGGCGCACCAGGGACTGGCGTTTCCCATGCAGGCCAGGGTGATGGGTGTGGAGACCATCCATGCCGCCACACTGGCCGCCAAGGCCAGTCGGACAGCGCGAACGACGCCCGCTTCCAGCACTCCCGCGAGACGACAAGCCGATCGCATCACCCGCACAAGAGCGTGGTCCACGGGTTCCGTTCCTCTTCGAAGAGCCAGCACGGCGGCGTAGCTCAGCTGAAAGCCCGGATGCACCGCGGACCACGGATCCATCACCAGGGTCACGAGCGCGGACACACCCAAGGTGCCGTCACCTCGCCAGCCTCTGCCAAACCAGAGTGACGCCCCAGCCAGCATGCCTGCCATGCCGGCGCGAAGCACGGAAACCTCCACATCCACCAGCGCCAGGAAAAGCCCTCCGGTGATCAGCAGCACCGGTCCACGCACGACACCCGGCACGTGCAGCAGTTCCATGAGCACCACTCCCATGCCAAACAGCACCGCCACATTGAATCCGCTGATGGCCAGGAAGTGGCTCAGTCCGGTCCTTGCAAAGATGGACCGCAGGCAGGCATATCCCGGCAGCCGACGACCGGTGGTCATGGCCACCACAAGCGCCTGGACCTCAGGTGTGGCATGTGGCTGCAGCGAAGCGCAAAGATCGGCGTCCACCCATCGACGCATGGTGTTCCGGAGGTGCATCCACCATGGAGCCGCCTGGATCCGGTGCGGCGGAACATCCATCTTCAGCCGCCCAGCCAGCCCGTGTCGCCACGCGGACGGCACCTGGTCCGCTTCCCCGGGATTTCGCGGTGACGCAACGCCGGAGATCCATCCCACGCCCGTGACCACGTCGCCGGCTTCCAGCGAGGCGGCGGAGGCTGGTGCCACCAGCGTGATCATCCCGTGCACCGGATGACGCCCGTCGCTTCCATCCAGACAGCGAAGGATCGCCTGTGCACGCCATGGTGGATCGTCGGCATCAGGCTGGAAGCGGTCCAGCACATCCGCGTCGGCTGCATCCGGCGGAAGGAACGATTCCAGCAGCTCCGCCTCAAACCGCGCCAACTCGGGCTGCGGATCCAGTCGCCCCACCACCGACACGGCGGCCTCCCGCTGGCGTGCATGTCCGGCATGGGCCCATCCAAGGAAGGCCACCGAGAGGAGCGTGACGCTCAAGGCCCATCGCCAGCGTCTTCGCAGACACCAGGCGCTCAGGAATCCAGACACCCCCAGCACGGCGGCGGCGTCCACCAGCCTGTCCTGGGGTGCCTCCACGGGTTGCTGCAGGGACAGCACGCAGCCCGCGAAGAAGGCGATCGCGCACCAGAGCCCCACCCGACCGTCCCGCATCCATGCATGGTGCGGCCGGCCCCCGGGCGGGCGTGGGCTTCATCCGGAAATTCCAGGCGATGGCGGAGGTGGGGGCTGACATAATCCACCGCTCCGCCACCATGTCCATCCCGCTCGTCATCCAAGGAAGACCTGTCGTGCTGCCGGAGCGCCTGACCATGGGTCAACTTCGGGACCTGCACAAGCCGGGTGCGGACGTGCTCATCGCGGACGGTGCCGTGGTGGAGCCTTCGCACATGCCGGGGCCGGGGAGCGTGGTGACCCTGATCCGGCGGGGCGAGACGCCTTCGCGGGACGAGCTGGAAGCCTGCATGGTGGCTCGACACACGCCGGGGGTGCACGCCGTGCTCCAGCGCGCCACCGTGGGCATCGCCGGTCTGGGCGGGCTGGGTTCGTCCGTGGCGGTGGCGCTGGCGCGGATCGGCGTGGGACGCCTGGTGCTGGCGGACTTCGACGTGGTGGAACCCAGCAACCTGAACCGGCAGCAGTACTTCGTGGATCAGATCGGGATGCTCAAGACGGAGGCGCTGGCAGCCAACCTCCGCAGGATCCAGCCGCACGGCGGTCCCGTGCTGCACGCGACTCGCGTGACGCCGTCCAACGTGACCACGCTGTTCGGCCAGGTGAACGTGATGGTGGAGGCCTTCGATCAGGCGGATCAGAAGCTGATGCTGCTGGAGAGCTTCACACAGTCCTTCCCTGGTGTGCCTTACGTGGGCGCGTCCGGACTGGCGGGTCACGGCGACGAATCCACGGTTCGCGTGCACCGCGCCGGATCCAGCGTCTTCATCGTGGGCGATCTTGCCAGCGCCGCGCAGCCCGGGCGCGGCCTCATGGCGCCGCGCGTGGGCATCGCCGCCCACATGCAGGCCAACCTGGTGGTTCGACTGCTGCTGGGCGAAGTCAGCGCCAGGTGAGGCGCACCAGCAGGTCGGCCGCACGGCGGCTGTCCAGCGTGTCGCGCGCCAGGCCCGCGGCGTCGGCCCACGAGAGCCGGTGTCCGGACACCACCAGCGACACCGCGGCGTTGGCCACCAGCATGTCGCGACGGGCCCCGCGCTCCCGACCCTCCAGCAGCGCCGTGGCCACCGAGACGGCATGCGCCAGGTCGTGGCACCGTTCGGGAACCGCGGTGTGCGTGGGCAGGCGGAACAGGGCGGGATCCAGCCGCCCCTCCTCCACCACGCTGCCGCGCTCCACGCGGACGAAACGCGTGGGAGCGGAGACGCTCACCTCGTCCAGGCCGTCCATCGAGTGGAGCACCATCGCCTGCACCGCTCCCATGGCGGCCAGGGCGCCGGCCACCGGCTGCAGCAGCCGTTCGTCCCACACCCCCACCACCTGACGAAGCGCGCCGGCGGGGTTCACCAGCGGTCCCACCACGTTGAACACGGTGGGCACTGCCATGGCGCGACGGACCGCAGCGGCGTGCGCGGCACCGGGATGGTGGCGCGGCGCCATGCAGAAGCAGAAGCCGTGCGTGTCCAGCGACTGCGCCTGACGCTCCGGGCTGGCGTCCAGATCCACGCCCAGCGTGGCCATGGTCTCCGCGCTTCCAAAGCCGGTGCGCGATCGATTGCCGTGCTTGGCGCACGGCGATCCGGCCGCTGCAGCCACCAGCCCGGCCAGTGTGCTGGCGTTGAAGACCTTGGGCGCGCCTCCGGTGCCGCAGGTGTCCAGGATGCGCTCAGGCGGCGTGGCGCACGGCACGCGCACCATGTCCGCCAGGAAGGCCTTCACGAAGCCGATCAGCTCCTGCTGCGTCGGCACGCGAAGCGCCATCGCGCCCAGCCACCGCGCCAACTCCTGATCGGGCACCTGCCCGCGCATCACGCAGCGCATGGCGGTCTCGGCCTGGTCCATGTCCATGCAGCCGTCGCCCTCCACGGCCGCCAGTGCGTGCGCAAACGCCGGAGGTGCGTCGGTCATGCGGGCTTCCCCGTGCTTCCGTACGCGGCCAACAGCTTCTGCAGCTTGGGTTGATCGGGATTCACCTGCAGCGATCTTCGGAAGGCCGACTGTGCCTGCTCCAGCTGGCCGGCGTCCTTCCTCCCCGACTGCAGCCACGCGTTCATGAGGTTCACGCCCACGCCGTTCCACCCCGGCCAGTGGCGAGGATCCGCGCGGACGCATTCACGATACGCCTCCAGACTTCGAGGGAAGTCGCCCAGCCGGAAGTACGCCCACCCCAGACGCTCCTGGCTGACGGCCGTTGGCGAGATGCGCACCAGCAGCTTGGCGGTGTTGACCGCCTCCCGATAGCGCCTGCTCTGTGCATAGGCGTTCAGCAGATTGGTGAGCAGCTGCGGTGTGGGCTCCATGAGTTCCGCTGCAGTCTCGTACTGCAGCACCGCGTCCACTGATCGTCCGGCGCGCTCGTAGGCCACGCCCAGGTTGATGCGGGCCGGACCCGACTCCGGCTTCAGCTTGACCGCCCGTTCCGCGAAGGTCACCGCGCTTCCCGCCTGATCCAGCTGCAGGTAGGCCGTGGCCATGGAGAAGTTGGTCTCGAAGTCCTCCGGCTTGATGAGCAGCGCGCGGTGGTAGCTGCGGATCGCGTCCACCAGCCGGTTCATCATCTGCAGCGAGCGGCCACGACCGAAGTGTCCGTCGAAGTTGCCTTCGTCCAGGTCCACGGCGTTGCCGTAGGCCTTCTCCGCCTGCGACCACTCCTTCATCCCCGACTTGGCGTCGCCCACCCCCACCCATGCGTCAGGCAGCTTGGGGTTCTCGCGCAGCACTTCCTGGAACAGGGCGAGCGCGGCCTGATAGTCCCCACGGTCGATCCTGGCCCGGGCATCCTCCAGCGTGGAGGCCTGCTCGTCCGAGGGTCGATTCTCGTTGGCGCGTTCGGCGGGACCGGGAACGGGCGCCTCGCCGCGGATCTGCTCCAGTGTCCGCGTCCTGCAGGCCGGGAGCCAGAGGCACGCCAGCACCAGAAGCGCCATGGCCAGCGCCTTGCGGGATGCGCCTCCGGCCAGCGCGCGAAGACGATCGGCGTTCACGCGGTCCCACGGAAGGCCCCTGCACAGACCTTCCTTGGGCGTCTCCAGGATCATCGGGACGCGTGACCAGGCCCTGCGCTTCAGGATGGCGGAGAAGGCGCTGTCACCACAGGTTCCCTTGCCGATGTGCGCGTGGCGGTCCTTGCGGCTGCCGCACGCACCCACGGAATCGTTCAGGTGGAACACCTTCACCTGGCGCTCGCCCAGGTCGGTCACCAGCCGCTTCACCGTGGCGGCGGCGGCGGCCGGCGTGTCCATCCGCCAGCCTGCGGCCACGGCGTGGCACGAGTCGATGCAGAACGCCACGCGCTCGGGCGCCTTCACCATGTCGCGGATCAGCGCCAGGTGCCGGAACTGGTAGCCCAGGTTGGTGCCGCTGCCCACGGTGTTCTCCAGGCAGGTCACCACGCGGTAGCCGGGCAGATCCCGGTGCAGGCGATCCAGCCCCGCGGCGATGCGCTTGAGTCCGGCCAGCTCGTCGCCCGCCGGTTCCGACGAGAGGTCGTTGGGATCTCCGGGCCGGCGCGCCGCGCCCAGATGCGCTCCAGGGTGCATCACGCACAGCCGGATCCGAAGGGCTTCGCATCGTTCCAGTTCGCTTCGTTGCAGCGTCAGGCTGCGTTCACGCGCCCCCGCGTCCGGATTGGCCAGGTTCACCAGGTAGCTGTTGTGACTGACCACGCGGTGGTCGTCGGGGTCGCTCCAGCCGGCCGCGTCCAGCGCCTCGAACCACGCCCGCACCTGGGCGTCGCCCGGGGGCTTCGGCTTCCACTGCCGCTGGTTGGCCGTGAACACCTGCACGCAGTCCATCCCCAGCGCCACGGCCTCGCGCACGGCGTTGGCCGGTCCGCCCGCGGCGCTGCAGTGGCTGCCGATGCGCGGCATGCTCAGGCCTTGCCGGCGTCCAGCGCGCGCGCCGCGGCCACGATGCGCTCGGCGGTTCGCACGGCGGCGAAGCCGGCCTCGGCGTCCACGAACGGCTTCCGGCCGGTGCGGATGGCGTCCAGGAAGTCCAGCAGCTGGAGCTTGAGCGGCTCGCCCGCCTGCACGTCCAGCGGTTCCATGGAGACCAGCTCCAGCCAGTTCACGGAGCTGAGGTCCTTGCCGGCCTTCAGGTCCGCGCGCACCTCCTCCATGCGGGCGCTGTTGGCGGTCTTGCGGACCACGGTGCCTTTGCGCTCCTGGAAGTCGGCGCTGACGTACGCGTCCGGGGAGATGAGTCGCATCTTGCGCTCGGTCTTCATGGCCAGTCGGCTGGCGGTGACGTTGGCCACGCAGCGATGTCCACCCGGACCTGGCGGGAAGGTGAGGCGAGCGTTGCAGACGTCCTCGCTGTCGCCCAGCACGTTGACGGCGCTGGCGTCCACGCGCTCGGGTTCGCGCTCCATCAGCATCAGCAGCACGTCGATGTCGTGGATCATCATGTCCAGCACCACGCCCACGTCCACGCTGCGGAAGGTCATGGGACTGATGCGGTCCACCTCCACGAAGCGCGGCATGCCAAGGCCCAGGTTGCGGATGGCCACCATCACGGGGTCGTAGCGGACCACGTGACCCACCTGCAGCAGCGCACCGCTTCGCGCGGCGGCGTCCGCGATGGCCCGAGCCTCCTCCACGCTGGGTGCCAGGGGCTTCTCGATCAGGCAGTGCACGCCGCGAGCCAGCAGCTTCTCGGCGGCGGCCCGGTGGTGCACCGTGGGGGTGGCGATCACCACCACGTCCACGCCCGCCTCGATCAGCGAATCCACGCTCTCGTGCCCCTTGCCTCCGAACTGCTGCACCATGTCGGCGCGGCGGTCGGGGTTCTGGTCCACCACCCCCACCAGGTCCAGGCCCTCCACCTGCGTGCCAAGGCGCACATGGTGCCTGCCCATGCGTCCGGTGCCCACGACGCCGTACCGAAGGGTTCCCGTGGAGGTCTTCACCCCGCGAGAATAGTCGCCCGGTTCACTTCGGCGTGTGGTAGCGCTCGGCTTCCCGGCGCGCGCGGCGCTGCTCCGAGGCCATGGTCTCGTGGGCCATGGTGAGGCACTGGGCCATGGTCCAGGCCAGCATCACGGAGACGCCGCAGCCCAGCAGCACACCCAGATTGGAGAAGGTCCACAGACGGGACAGCGTGCCGTCCGGCCAGTCCGCCGTGCCGTAGCGCGAGCCCACCCACCCCGCTCCCAGCACCAGCAGGGAGACGATCGGCCAGACCCAGGTCCACACGCTCACCATCCGACGCACCAGCCCGTCCTTCAGGTAGTCGGCGATCCTGGCGGCATGGCGCATGGAGAGCAGCCAGCTTGCCTGCGCCAGCACGCCCACCACCAGCGTGACACGGACGGTCATCGCGTCCACCGGCTTGCCCTGGCGCGTGGCGTCGATGGCCGTCAGCAGCAGCGCCACATGCACCAGCCACGGCAGCTGCAAGGGCACCAGCCAGTGACGCGCACGCGAGGCACGATCCAGCCCGAAGTCGCGCGCGGCCGCCACGGGCATGGGTCGACTCCACAGGACCGTGGTGAGCACCATGCACAGATCCAGCGTGATGCGTGTCCAGCGCTGGTCCACCTTCAGCGGCACCTTCATCGCCTGCAGGAAGTCCGGACCAAGGACGCCGGTGACAAGAAGCCCGCCCACCATCAGGATGGCCGCCGTCAGACACCGCAGCATCACCGGCAGCACCACCCGCGGCCCCTCCAGATGCAGCTCGCTCTCCACCCACGCCGCTCGCCGAACCGGCAGCGCACCGCACTCCGGACAGCGACGCGGAGGCGGGAATCCCACCAGCAGGTAGCCGCACTGGCGGCACTTCGGAACCCCCTCGTCGGCGCTCATGCCGCGCCCACGGCCTCGCGATCGCGGCGTGGGGCCGTGGCCCACTGCACCGCCTGACGGAACATGCGGAGCCCCAGCGGCTCGCCCTGCCGCTGCTCCGCGGACAGCCGCGTCCACCACGGGTGCTGCGTCCATCGGGTGAAGCGCTCGGGATGCGGCATCAGACCCAGCACCAGGCCGGACGGATCGCAGATGCCCGCCACGGCGTCCTGACTGCCGTTGAAGTTCTCGCCGTCGCCGTACTGCACCGCCACCTGACCATTGGCATGCAGCGCACGCAGCGTGGCCGCGTCGGTGATGAAGCGGCCCTCGCCGTGCGCGCTGGGCAGCAGGCCAGTCTGGTCGTCCAGCGGAAGCCCACGCGTCCAGATGCAGCGGGTGGCGGACGGAATGCGCACCCGGGTCCACGCGTCATGGAAGCGCGCCGACTCGTTCTGGCACAGCGCCACGGTGGGGCGATCGGGCGTGGACGGCCACACCCCGGACGCCGGGCCCGGCAGCAGTCCCGCCTGCACCGCGATCTGGAATCCGTTGCAGGGGCAGATCATGGGCACGCCGCGTGCCACCGCCGCCGCCAGCGCCGGATAGACGCGCTCGCGCATCAGCACGGCCATCACGCGGCCCGCCGCCACGTCGTCGCCGTAGCTGAACCCGCCGGGCAGGCCGATCAGGTCGAAGCGGTCGATGCGCGAAGGTTCGCGTTCCAGCGCCTTCAGCAGCACGGGCTCCGCCGCGGCGCCGGCGGCCTCGAAGGCCTGCGCCAGCTCGCCGTCGCAGTTGATGCCCGGGGCCGTGATGACCAACGCTCGTGGCTTGCCGTTCATGTCACCATCCCTCCCCGCCGCGGTTCCACGCCTGACGAAGCGCCTCCACGGACACCCACTCGCCGGCCACGGCCAGCGTTCCGGAATCGTCGAAGCGACCGATCACCGCGTGCGGCACCGATCCAAGTCGACGCTGGACGGCGGTGAGGTGGGCGTCGCTCACCTCCAGCAGGTAGCGCGAAGGATCCTCCGCGAAGGCGCGCGCCTCCACGGGAACCGCACCGACGCACGGCATGGCGTGCAGGTCCAGCTTCAGTCCCAGGTCGCCGGCGAAGGCCATCTCGGCGGCCGCCACCAGCACGCCACCTTCGCTGCAGTCGTGCGCGGACGCCACCAGTCCCTCGGCGATGCATCCGGCCACGGCCCGCGCGGCGGCCGGACCGGCACGCAGGTCCACCTGCGGCAGCGAGTCGTCGGCACCCGGCATGCCCGCCAGCATGCGACGGTGCGAGCCGCCCATGCGGCCATGGGTCATGCCCACCAGCACCAGCGCATGGCCCGCGCGCTTGGCGTCCATGGTGACGCATCGTTGCGTGTCGCTCACGATGCCCAGGCCCGAGATGAGCAGCGTGGGCGGGATCTGGATGGTGCGACCGTCCTCGGTGGTGAACTGGTTGTTCAGCGAGTCCTTGCCGCTGATGAACGGCGTGCGATACGCCGTGGCGCCGTCCAGACACGCTTCGGCGGCACGCACCAGGCTGCCCATGTTGCGAGGATCGCGGCAGCTGGGCCAGCAGAAGTTGTCCAGGATGGCGATGCGCGAGGGATCCGTTCCCACGCACACCAGGTTGCGCACGCACTCGTCGATGGCGGCCAGACCCATCCAGTACGGGTCGCTGGCCAGACCGGTGGCCAGGCCGTTGCCGATGGACACGCCGCGCGCGCTGGACGCCAGCGGCTGGATCACCGCCGCGTCACCGGGCGCGCCGTGACGGCCCACCAGGGGCTTCACCACGCTGGTGCCCTGCACCTCGTGGTCGTACTGGCGCACGATCCATGCCTTGCTGGCGATGTTGGGATGCGCCAGCAGGGACTGCAGGCGATCCAGCAGCCCACCAGCGGGCGGTTCGTTGGAGAGCGCAGGTCCCTGCGCCGCGGCCCACGCCGGTTCCCACACGGCCTCGCGCACGGGCATGGGAATGGCGTCCTCCAGGAACGCCGTGGAGAGTCGACCCATCTCCGCGCCGTGCCAGCGAAGCACCAGGTCGCGGGTGGGTGTGCCGAAGGTGCCCAGTTCGCACATCTCCACGCCGTGCTCGTCGGCGATGGCGCGGATCGCGGCCACCTTGTCCGGGGCCACGGCCAGCACCATCCGCTCCTGCGCCTCGCTGATCCAGACCTCCGTGGGCGTCAGGCCCGCGTACTTCAGGGGTGCCCGCTCCAGATGCACCTCGGCGCCCAATGAACGGCCCATCTCCCCCACCGCGCTGCTGAAGCCGCCGGCGCCGCAGTCGGTCAACGCGTGATGGAGCGGTCCACCTGCGGCGTCTCGGGCCGCCAGGATGGCGTCCAGCGTGCGCTTCTGCGTGATGGCGTCGCCGATCTGCACGGCGTGACCAAACTCGTCCGCGTGCGAGTCGGTGAGTTCCGCGCTGCTGAAGGTGGCGCCATGGATGCCGTCGCGACCCGTGCGTCCGCCCAGCACCACGATTGTGTCGCCTTGGTGCACCTGTCCGCGGATCAGGGTGCGCGGCATCAGGCCCACCACGCCGCAGTACACCAGCGGGTTGCCCACGTAGCGCGGATCGAACCACACCGCGCCGTTGAGGGTCGGGATGCCCATGCGGTTGCCGTAGTCGCGCACCCCGTTGACCACCTGCCGCAGGATGCGCGCCGGCGGCAGGCAGCCCTTGGGTTCGGCCAGGTCCCGGGGCGCCACGCAGAAGACGTCGGTGGCGGCGATGGGCTTGGCCGCAAGACCGGTGCCCATCACGTCGCGGATGCAGCCGCCCGCGCCGGTGGCGGCACCGCCGTAGGGCTCGATGGCGCTGGGGTGGTTGTGGGTCTCCACCTTCATGCACACCGCGTGGTGCTCGTCGAAGGCGATCACGCCCGCGTTGTCCACGAAGACGCTCAGGCACCAGTCGACGGCGCCCGGCGTGGCGGGGTCCATGAGTCGGTGCGTGGCCGCGGCCACCGTGTGCTTGAGCAGGTTGTCCACCACAAGCGCGCCGTCCTGCAGGGTGTGACCGGGCATGCCGCCGGCCCGTGCCAGCAGCGACGGCGAACCCGGCGCCAGACCCGCCTCGCGATAGCGCACGCGGCTCTTCAGCGTCTTGTGCACGCAGTGCTCGCTCCAGGTCTGCGCGATGGTCTCCAGCTCGATCTCTCGAGGCTCGCGACCCTGCCGCCTGTACTCGTCGCGGATGGCCCGCATCTCGTCCAGGCTCAGGAACAGGTGCGCCTCGCGGCTCAGCCGCTCCAGCGCGGCGTCGTCCAGGTCGCGCACGGGAACATGACGCACCTCGGCCGCACGCGCCTTGGCTTCAGGGAACCGGTCGGGCGTCCACGGTGACGCGTGCACCGCCTGCACCACCGGATTGGCCAGCAGTCGCTGCGCGATGCGGTCGGCGGCGGCGCGGTCCACGCCCTGCAGGTCCCACCGGTCACCGGTGAGCACGCGAACGCGCTGGCCCACCAGCCGGTGCACGGCCTCCTCCACGCTCTCGGCGGCCGGGTCCGCCACACCAGGAAGCGGCAGCACCTCCACCACGCACCCTTCGCCGGGTGCCGCACCCACCGTGGCATGCTGCGTGACCGGGTCCGCCAGCAGTTCCTCGGCCACGCGTCGGACCGCGTCCGACGCCAGCTTGCCTTCGATCAGGTAGACCTGGGCGCTGCGCACCGCGGAGGGACTGGGCAGCCCCGGCTCGGCCTGGGCTCGCCGCAGCAACGCGGCACCGCGCGTGTCGGGCACACCGTCCTTCGATCGCACCTCGATCCTGTGCACCACGGTCATGCGGCGAGGATAACGGCCGCCTTTCGGCGTTCTTCGCCCCGCACAAGCGTGATTTCCCGCTCAGAACTGCAGCTGGAGCTGCGTCCGCATCACGATCTGGTCGGTGCCGCTGATGCGCCAGCCCGCGTTCATGTTCTGCCATGAGTAGCTGACGTCGCTCATGCCGAATCCGATGTCCCAGGTCCACTTCAGGTCCTGTCCGTCGATGTACCAGTTCACGCCCGTGGTGATCACGCTGTAGGGCTTCTGGTACTGCACGGCCTGCACGGAAGGCACGGCGGAGGCGGCGATGGCCGACGCGCTGTTGAAGCCCACGTAGCCGTACTCGTAGCGCGTGTACCACTCCCACTTGGGCAGGAAGTACACCGACGGCTGGATCACGATGCCGTAGGCGTTCACGATGCCCGTGTCGCCCAGGTTGGTGATGTTGGTGGTGCCGTTGGTGTTGTAGAAGTAGGTGGACTGCGAGTTGACGTAGTTCCAGAACGCCGACGCGAAGATGGACGCGCCGCCGTGGTTCCACTGCATGTCCACCGTCCAGGCGTCCCAGTAGTTCTCGGGAAGGCCGCTCGTCTGCTGGTTCACCGTCTGGTTGGGACGCGTGGCCTGCGTGTGATACGCGGCACCCATCAGCAGCCCCTGCTGCCCGCCGGGCTCGCTGGTCATGCTGGTGAAGTCCTTCCAGGCGCCGAAGGGCTTCCACTCCAGGCGCGTGGTCACGCTGTAGCTCACCGGCTGCACCCACCAGGGATTGTTCTGCGGGTTGGTGCCCACCAGATTGACGGTGGTTCCCGCGATGGCCGCGGAGCCGCCGTCGTCGATCGAGAGGTTCCAGCGGAAGTCGTCGCCCTGGTACTGGAACTCGATGCCCTGCGTGTACCACAGGCCGAAGTTGCGCACGATGGTGGAACGGTTCACCGCCATCTGGTTGGCTTCCGTGACCAGCTGCTCGCGCGCGTACGGGGAGCGGTACTGACCAAAGCGCATGCTCCAGTTGTCGCTGAACTGGATCCGTGTCCAGGCGTCCATCAGGTACAGCTGGCCCGTGCTGGGTCCTTCCACGAAGCCGGTGGCGTAGTCGGGCGGGGTGCCGAAGGCCAGGGCGTTCCCCAGCTGCACGTTGGTCCGCACCATGAACTCCACCGACGGGCTGAACACATGGCCCTTGAAGACCAGCTCGTTGTAGTTGCTGTCGAAGCCGTAGCGGTCCTCGATCAGGTCGGGGATCACGTACGGGGTGGAGTACGTCGCCGTGGTGGGGTCGTACTGCGTGTTGCGCACATGGCTCCACATGAAGCGCGGCTGCGTGAGCCCCCCCACCGAGAGCTTGAAACGACCGTCCGGGCTGGCCAGGAAGAATCCGTCGTTCCAGCCGGCGCTCATTCCGTCGCCACGAAGGTTGGCTCGGGCTTCGGAGTCCGCCACCACGTCCGCCACGATCGACCGGATCTCGTCGGCGCGCTCCTGGCTGAGCCACTTCTCGCCTTCGATCGCCTTCAGCTCGGTGACCTGGGTCTCCAGGGCCTTGTTTCGGCGTTCCAGGCCGTCGATGCGGCGGAGCAGGTCCTCCAGGGTGGGGGCCGCG
>CAZKHO010000020.1:0-15363 GCA_964552505.1 uncultured Bifidobacterium sp.
GACCTGGTGGTGGTGCAGGCGCGCAAGAGCAACAGCCGCCTCGAGAGCGCCGCATGGCTGCTGGCGCTGGAACGAAGCTCCGGCCGCGTGCGCTGGGCGCTTTCGCTGGGTGCCGCGGGCGGAGTGCGGCTGGCCGCCTCGCGCCCGCTGGGCTCGCCCACGGCGCTGGGCGACGATCTGATCGCCGCCACCAGCCTTGGCGTGGTGGCCCGTGTGGACGCCGCCACGGGCGACATCCGCTGGCTCCGTCGATGGCCCGCGCCCAACCGTGAACCGCGCACCGCCACGCCCGCGTGGCAGCTGCCGTCGCCGGTGGCGGACCAGCGTCTGGTGGCTTGGCTGGCGCCGGACACCGCCACGCTGGTCGGGCTGGATCCTGCGGACGGCCGCACGCTCTTCCAGGCACCCGTCGGCGTGGACACGCCCATCGGCGCGGCCCGCACGCTGCTGCTGGGAACCGAACTGCTCTACGCCATCGGCGACGACGTGGTGGCCGTGGACCGTCGTGACCCGACGCGCATCGCGTGGTCGCTGGCGAAGCGGCTGGAGGCCGGTGAACGTGTGCGTGGTCAGGCCGCGCTGGGCACGCTGGCCGACGGTTCGCCGGCACTGGCCATTCCCACTTCCCTGCGTCTGCTCCTGCTCTCGCCGGACGACGGCTCCATCGTGGGTCAGGCGGCGGTCCCCGGCGGCGGCAACCTGGCGCTGGAGCGCGGGCAGCTGGCGGTGGCGGGGGCGCAGTCCCTCTCGTTGGTGATGCAGGGCTCCCAAGGCGAACGTCTGCTGCGGGAGCGCCTGGCGGCCGATCCGTCCGACCCTCGACGAGGGCTGGCGCTGGTGGAGCTGGGGCGTTCGTGGCGCCGCGCACCGCTGCTGCTGGACGGCGCCGTCGCGGCGCTGTCCGCGTTGGGCGGACCGGACACGCCTGCCGGCGCCCAGGTCCGCGAGAGTCTCCTTCGCACGCTGCTGGATCCGCAGCTGCTGACCGCCATCGACGACGCCGACGCGGCTCGCCTGCTGGATCTGGCCGGCCAGCTGGCTCGCACGCCGCCCCAGCGGGCCGAGCTCATGCTCTGTCGAGCGCAGCGGCAGTCCGCCGCTGGTGCTCAGGCCGCCGCCCAAGCCACGCTCCAGGCGCTGCTGGCCGACGCCGCGGTCCGGCAGGCACCTGTCCGCATGGACGCGGGTCGTCAGGTCTGCGCCGGCATGCTGGCGCTCCAGCGACTGGCCACCGCCGGTGACGCTTCTGCGCGTGAGCGGATCCGTTCCATGTGGGCGCCCATGCCGCAGTCGGTGCAGCCTCAGGTGGGCACGCCTGGCGGCCCCGTGCATGTGTTCGCGGGATTCATCGTGCCGGAAGCGGAGGGCGTCCAGGGTCTTCGCCCCACCCACGCCGTGCTGCTGCAGGAAGCGCAGGCGCTGGCGATGCGTCGAGGGCCGTCCATGGAGGTGGCATGGCGCGCGCACTTCGTGGGATCGGACTCCACGGTGCTGGCCTGGGCCCCGTCGCTGGTGGTGTGGTCGGCCATGGGCGCCGATCGAGGGCGGCTGATCGGTCTTGATCCTGCGACCGGCGCGGTGCGCTGGAACGTGGACGACGTCACGCAGCTCTTCGGCGCACCGGTGGAGGTTCCCACGGGCGTGGACGTGGTGGATCGCACCGATCTGCGGCGGGTGGACGCCGCGGTGACGGATGGACGGGTCGTCGTCTGGCGCGGCGACGGCCAGGTGGTGGCACTGGACGCCTCCAAGGGCGGCGAAGTGATCTGGCGCCGCGCCGCGGGAGAGATCCGACAGCTGGAAGCCGCCCATCCCTCGTCCGGTCAGGTGGTGTGCGCCGGATTCCCGGAGGTGGGATCGGATCGCGTGCGGGTGGAGGTGCTCGGCGTGGACGACGGTTCCCCACGGTTGCAGGGGGAATGCCCCGCGTCCGTCGGCAAGCCGCAGTGGGTGCGCGCGGTGCCGGGGGGCGTGGCCGTGGGCGGCAGCGAGGGAGTGGCTGTGCTCGATCTGATGCCAGCACTTCCCGTCCGCTGGATCCAGCAGGATCCGCGCACGCGCATGTGCGACCTGATGGCGGTCGGGGGAAGTTCGCTGCTGCTCTGCGACGCACCCCAGCGTCGCGTGGGCGAACTCTCGCTGCTGGATGGCGCCCTTCGTGCGGATTTCCTCCGTCCGGGCGAGGCGGCCGACGCCAACGCCTTCGCCGGACTGCATGCGGTGGACGGTCGCTGGCTGGGCCACCGACTGCTGTCCCTCACGCTGCACGACGCCGACGGCGCCCTGGTGGGCGAAGCTGCGGGAGCGCCGTCGCGTCGTCATGACCAGGTGGCCATGGCGCGCGACGCGGTGCTCTCGGTCGAGCTGGTGCAGCCGGATCCTGTGCGTCCCTTCGACGCCGTCGACGACCGGGGCGGCGTCTTCGTTCCAAGGCTGGCCGTCCGGCGCTACGTGGTGTCGCAAGGCCTTCGACAGGCGGGTCCGCCGCTGGTGCTCCGGACGGAGGGCCTTCGGCCTCGTGCGCTCGAGACGGTCGACGGCTGGGTCCTGATCGGCTGCGACGACCGAACGCTGGCGGTGGCGGCGCCCACGAGGCCGGATTCCCCCCGTTGACAAACGGGGCGCGGCAGCGGATAACCCCCGCGCCCCCTTGGGAGACCCCATGTCGATTCTTGAAACCGAACTTCCGTGGCAGTTGCTCGCTCCGCCTGCGGTGCCGGTCGCCGGTCCCGATGACGACGAGGACGACGACTTCGATCCGCACGAGGAGGACGACGACGACTTCGGCGACGACGACGAGTCCTTCCCGGACGAGGAGAGCGGCGAGCCCAACCCCGACGAGGTCGAGGAGGAGGAGTTCGAGGACGACGACTTCCTTGACGACGACGAGGACGAAGAGGAAGAAGAAGAGGAAGAAGAGGAGGAAGAGGAAGAGGAGGAAGAGGACGGTGGCGACGAAGAGGATGACGAAGAAGACGAGGACGACGAGGACGAAGACGAGGACGAAGACGAAGACGAAGACGAGGACGAAGACGAAGACGAAGACGACGAAGACGAAGACGAAGATGTCGAAGAGGACGAAGACGACGAAGACGACGAAGACGAGGACGACTGATCGTCCTGCCCGGCCGCATCAGGGGCCGGGCTGACCCAGCCGCAGCCGACTCACCTGCGCCTCGTCGCCGCGTGGCCCCACCAGCAGGGCACCGCCCGGCTCCAGGCCTCGGACCAGCCACATCCCCGGAAGCAGCTGCAGCGGCCCCAAGCCGGGCTGAGGCGGCACTTCCTGCATCACCAGACGGTCGGGCAGGCTGACCAGCGCGGTGCCGTCCGTCTGGAGCATCGCGGCCACCGAGCGTTCCGCCAGAAGCGTCACCGAGTCGGTTCGCGGATTCCAGATCGCCATGCGCCGCAGGTCCGGGTGGAAGAAGAGCAGCCCTAGCGGCGTGGCGGCGCGATCGGGCGGCACGGCCGCGAAGGCCTGAAAGGCCATGCGCGAGGTTCCTCGCAGCGACAGGCGTCGACGAAGCAGGGCCGGCTCCGCCTCCGAGCGCGTCAGGGACTCGCCCGGCCGGACCGGGAGGAAGGTCAGCTCCAGCACGCCGTCGCGGAGGCTGCACGCGTAGACCCCGTCCGCCGCCACCACCGGCAGCAGCCAGCTCTCACCGTCGCGTCGAGGCCACTCCAGCACGCCTTCCGGTCTGGACACCACAAGATCGAACTCCGCTCGGTCGATCGGCCGCCGGCACACGGCCATTTCGCGCCGAGGCCCGAACGCGGCGAAGGCCTGGACCGTGGCGTCCTGAGCGATCCACACCGGATCGCCAGACTTCCACGGCAGCATCCCGATCCAGCGTGATCCGTCCTCCCGCGGCGACTCCACCAGCACGCCCTGCTCGGTGGCCATCCGGCCCAGAAGCGCGCCTTCCAAGGCTCGGGTGGCATCCCGCGAGGTCTCCCGCAGGGCCACCGTGGCACGGAGGGAGCGCGTGGAGTCGGGTGCGGCCAGCAGCGTGGGCCAGTCGGCATTGCTCCGCTCCTGTGCCGCCATCATGGAGCCGTCCGGCGAGAAAAGCGGCAGGGCAAATCCGTCGGTGCGCACGGGTGGAAGGGGGTCCAGCACGATCCGCAGCGTGGCGTCTCGGGTGACCGTCCCGTCGGGGTTGCGCGTGACCCTGGTGCCCGGGCCCGCGCCCAGGATCAGGCGCGGCGTGCCCTCCGTCTCCGTGGTGCGCACGCAGCCATGGCCAAACGCCAGGGCGAGCGCCGCCACCCACCCGTGCACCGCGTCAGGCCGCAGGCTTGCTCGCATCCGGCTTGGAGCCCGCGGGGCTGGCCGCAGGGGCGGCCGCCGGGTTGGGCAGGGGCGTCTCGATGGGCTGCACCGGCTGGTTGTCCGGATTGCTCGGCGGCACCTTCCGCTCGGACTTGCGATCCAGTCCGGCGTCACGCTGCAGCTCCTGGACCTTGTTGTCCATGGGACGCTCCAGGGCGCGCAGGCGCTCGATCTCGCCCACGTTGAAGTTGCTGTCGTTCTCGTCCGGGTTGTCCACCACGATGGGCGTGATGAACAGCACCAGTTCGCTGGTGCTGGTGGTCCGCTCCGAGTTGCTGAACACCCAGTCCAGCAGGGGCACGTCACCCAGCAGCGGGACCTTGGTCTTGTTCTTCGCCTCGCTCTCGGTGCGGATGCCGCTCAACACGATGGTCTGGCCGTTCTTCAGCACCACGCTGGTGTTGGTCTGCCGACGGTCGATGGTCGGGTTGTTGCCGGGGGTGTTGGTGGTGGCCACACGGGCCACGTTGCTGTAGAGCACCTCCACCTCCATGGCCACGTTCCGGTCCTTGGTGATGCGCGGGCGCACGTTCAGGCCGATGCCCACGGCGATCTGACTGAAGCTGGCGGTGGTGCCGCCGCCTGTGGTCCCGCCGGTGGTCTGCCCGGTCTGGAACGGAACGTCGGAGCCGTCGAAGAACTTGGCTTCCTTGTTGTCGCTGGTGAACACGCGCGGCTGCTGCAGGATGCGGACGTTGGTCTTCTCCTCCAGAGCCTGCAGCACCACGGTGGCGGGCACGCCGAACGACAGGATGCTGGTGGTCAGGTCGCCGATGAAGTCCACGTTCTCGCGCGTGCCCGAGTACATCTGGCTGTTGTTCAGGTTGCCGTTGATCACCACCGCGTTGTTCGGGTTGGCGGGCAGCACCTGGCCGGCCTGGCCAAAGCGCACGCCGAACGCGAACTCGTCGCCCAGCTTCACCTCGGCCAGCACCGCGCTGATCATCACCTGGCGGCCGGGGCGGTCCAGCTGCTCGATCACCTTCACCATGCTCTGCTGGATCTCGGGTGGCGCCAGCACCAGCAGGCTGTTCTGGCCCGCGTTCGGCACCACGCGCGTCTTGCCCACCAGCGAGCTCACTTCGGTCTGGTCCGCCTGACCGGCGCCTCGGCTGTTCTGCCACGGGAACTTGATCTCGCCCGGGGTCCCGGCGTTGGTGGCGCCGTTGGGTCCGCCGGCCAGGGAGCTGCTGCTGGTGGTGGACTGGGCTCCGGTGGTGCCGCCGCCGGCGGTCTGGAAGTCGATGCCGCTCAGGCCTTCCTGCGGCGCCTTGATGCCGGTGCCGGTGCCCGCTTCGGCCAGCAGCGCGTTCAGGATCTCCGCCACCTGCACGGCGTTGGCGTGCTTCAGGTCCACCTGCAGCGGCAGACCGGAATTCAGCGGCTGGTCGATGGACTTCACCAGCTGGTCGAGCCACTTGAAGTTGTCGGGCGTCTTGGTGACCACCAGCAGGCGGTTGGAATCGGGATAGGCCTCGATGCGGAACACGTTGGCCACCGCCACGTCGGCGCCACTGGAATCGCCGCCGCCGCCACCACCGGGCGCACCGCCGGGCCGGCCGCCGGTCTGGCGGTTGCCCGCGCCACCCGCGCCACCCGAGAACGGACGCGAGGTGCCGCCGCGCGACCCGCCCTCCAGCAGCGACTGCAGCAGCTCCTTCACCTTGAGCGGATCGGTGTACTTGAGGTCGTAGAGACGGAAGGGCTGGCCGTCCTTGGTGATCGGCACGTCCCAGGAGGTCTTGATCAGGCGCCGGATCTCGGTGAGCACGTCCGGTTCCGCGCGCACGGTCAGCGAGTTGGTGGCGGGAAGCACGGTGCAGACCAGCTGCTCGCTGGTGCCGCGGATCAGGCCCTCGCCGCCCGCACCACCGGCCTTGCGCGGCTGTCCAGGCTGGCCCGGCTGGCCGGGGCGCTGCTGTCCGGGTTGTCCGGGCTGCGCAGCGCCGCCTCCGCCCACCGTCCGTGCCGCAAAGAGCTCCTGGATGATCGTGGAGATCTGCTGCGCGTCGGCGTACTCAAGCTTGAAGGTCTCGGTGCGCACGTCCAGATAGGCGGGCACGTCCAGCAGGTCGATCAGGCGCTGGAACCGCTTGGCCAGGCCCACGTCGCCCTCCATGATGATCTGGTTGGAGTTGGCGTCCAGGCTCACCTGCGCGTAGTCCGGAACGTTGTCCTGCAGCCGGTCGTAGACGTTCTGCGCCTTGGTGTTGCGGATCTTGAAGATCTTGATGCAGATGTTCCCGTCCTCGGGCTGGTCGTAGACGTTCACCTCCGGCCCCAGCACGGTCACGGGCTGCAGCTTGCTCACTTCCGTGAGCAGGTCGATCATCACCACCTTGTCGGTCTCCACCACGCCGATGCCGGCCAGGCGGAACGACTGGAAGAGCAGGTCCAGCGCGTCCTGGCGGCTCACCGCGTGATCCATCACCAGCGTGATCACGGTGTTGCGCACCTGCTGCAGGCGGACCATCACCGCCTTCCCCGTGGTCTCCACGATGAAGGGCAGCATGTCCTCGATCTTCTGCTCCTTGAACGCCAGTTTCACCATCTCGTCGCCGCCCGGGCGGCGCGAGGCGCGCATCTTTTCCGCCGGAGCTCCGCGAAGCAGACCGCCCTCCAGCTGAAGTGTTCCCGCAGGCATCGGACCAGCGGCCGGAGCGGGGGTGACGGCAGGCTTTGCCTCCCCGGTAGGGGCGTTGGTGGCGGGCGCTGCCGCGGGTGAGACCGGCTTGGCAGGAGCAGCGGCTGGCGCTGCGGGCGGTGCGGGCTGGGGTTCAGCCGTCGGGGTGGCAGGCGCAGTCTTGGGCGGGTTGGGCGCGGAAGCCTCGGGGCCCTTCGAAGGCGCGTCGGTGGGCGGGATGGTCGGAGCGGGTTCGCTCGGCGGTGTGGTCGGCGCGGTGGGAACGGGATCGGCAGGCTTGGTCTTGGCCGGCGCGGAGGCTCCTGACGGTGGCGGCGCCACCGCAGGCTGCGGCGCAGGTTGCGGCCGAGGTGGGCGATTTTCCGCGGCCTGAGCCCAGACAGGGGCGGGGGCCAGCGCGAGCACGGCGGCCAGGGGCATCAGTCGAAGGCCGTCGTGCAGATCGCGCTTGCGTGGCAAAGTCAGATCTCCAGAGGTACCTGGTGGGGGGCGGCGAGGTCCGACGTAGGTTAGGGACTGCGCCGGAACGCTTCAGCGGGGGCCGGATTGCCCCTTCGAAACATCCTTCAATCGGTCGGCCAGCTGCTGGGACTCCTGATTCAGCCGCTCGCGCGTGGCGTCATCGATGATCCGGCTTCCCTTGGCAGCCATCACGGCCCGATACGCAGCCTGAAGCTCTCCTCGGGTCATGGACGCAATGCGGTCCGGCGCCAGCGGAGCCGGCACGGGAGCGTCACCTGTCAAGGTTCCGCTCGAAGCGGCGGGGGCGCGCCCTCCGGGCGGGCCCATGCCGGGCCCGGACCGAGTGGCTGGGTCGGCGGTGTCGGGGCCGGGAGGGGGCACCACCACGGGCTGTGGTGGAACGGCAGGGGCGCCCGGAGGGGTCGAGGCAGGCGACGCGCTTGCGGAAGTACCTGCGGGAGTTTGGTTTGCGCCCTTCTTGTCGCCCGGAATCACCTCCACCCCGGGGGTGGCCGCCTTGGTCGAGCGCCAGTCCTGATCCAGCGAATCCGCCTTCCAGCGGGTCCACAGCGGGACGTCATATTCGCCTCCGGCATGGGCCAGGCGCACGCTCCAGGGCGGAGACGAGGCCAGGACCTTCACGCCGTTGTGCTCCTCGCCCACCTTGGCCTGACTCGAATCCGCGAAGTAGACGGTGTCCCCGATGGCTCCTGCCACCTTGGGGCCCGTGTACTCGCGCGGGGCGGCCGGCGGCGGTGGCGGCGGGGGTGGCTTGGGAGGTTCGGGCGGCTTGACCGGCTTGGGGGCCTTCCGGACGGGAGCCGACGGCATGTAGAACGCGCTGCGGCCGTCGAATCGCTTCAGATCCGCCAGTGCCAGCTGGTCGTGGCGCTTCAGTGCGTCGGCCAACGATTGGGAGGGATCGCTGCTGCTGCCAAAGGTGAAGATGGAGCCCATCAGGCCCGAGAGCGCCCAGAGCGCAAAACAGCCCAGGACCAGCGTGGCCGCGGAGGCGATGCCGAGCGTGCGGGACCACCGGACCCCGCGTGGAAGCCGAACCCAGGGCGGCAGCTGGATCATCCTGTCCTCCCGCCGCCGGAGCGGGACGCGAAGACCCAGGCTTCCACCACCAGCTGCACCGAGACCTTGCCCTCGTTGTCTCGCCGCATTCTGAGGGCGCTGACGGACTCGATGGCCTGGCTGGCCTCCAGTTCCGCGATGATCTTGGCGGTCTCGGCGGGCGTGGCCTCGAACTGGACCTCGCCGGTCACCTTGGACAGCTTCTGATTTCCCAGCGCCGCGCCGCCGCTCATGCGCGTGCTTGCGCGCTGCGCGTTGAACGTGAACTGGCTGACGGCGTGCTTCTTGACCACCTCGACCACGGCACCAGCCAGGGCCTCGGAGCCCTCGGACTCGCCGCCCGGCGGATCGACCAGGCCGAACAGTTCCGCCCCGGTGGTCGCCACCGGATCGTTGCCCGACGCCAGCTCACTGGAGTCCGAGAGCGCGCGCTCGATGCGTTCACATTCGTCCGCCCACGAACGCGCCCAGCTCCAGCTCCACTGTTCCAGCGCCAGCCACGTCATCAGCAGCGCCAGCGCCACACACGCGATCTTTCCCGCAGGCGGAAGCGCGCGGAACCGGGCCAGCGTTGGGTTCCGGTCCAGGTCGAAGTCGATCCGCCACCGATCCGTTCGTGCGGCGGACGATGCGGGCCCTGCGCCAAGCCTGAACTTCGGAAGTCGCCACTTCACTTGCCGCCTCCTCCGCCGCCTGCCGTGGAGCGGATCTTGGCCATCAACTTGTCGAACTCCTTCTTGAGGCGATCCTTGGTGGCGGTGTCGTCGGCCGGGACGCGCTGGCGCGCCTCGCTGACCTTGCTGACCGCCGCCAGCGCCTCCTCGCGGGTCATGTGCTCGATGTCGGAATCGGAGAGTGGCGGCGGGGGCGTGAAGCTGGCGTCGGAGGATCCTGGCGTCCGATCGGATCGACGCGGCAGTCCACCGCCGGCGGTGGCCGGTGATCCGCGGCGCTGGCCACGAGCGCCCTTGGAAGCCTCGCCCGTGTCGCCGCCACCCGCATCCACCGAATCGGTGGGCGCCGCCGGCGCTTCCGGCGATCCCTCCTTGGCCGCCGCGGACTTGCCGGAGGACTTGCCCTGCGGCTTGTTCGACGGCTTGGTGGAGACCCCGCCGGCCTTCTTGGAGCCCTTGCCGTTGGAGGCGTGCTTCTCCTCGGCCGCAACCGCGGGGGCGGCGGAGGGCGGAGGCACCACTGGAGCGGTGGTCGAAGGCTCCTCACCCACCGACGCCGGCTCCGGCGCAGCCACGGACACTGCGGCCGGTTCGGAGGTCTCCGCAGGCTCGGGCTCCGCGGGTTTCTCGGGACCGTAGCGGCGCTCGGCCAGCGTCTTCTTGCCGAAGTCCTGATCGACCGGAAAGGCCGGTCGGAGCGTGGGCTTGGCCACCACGGCCGAGATGGTGAAATCCACGGTTCCCTTGGCGTCGGGGGCGTCCCACTTCTTGGTGACCTTGTCGAAGATGCGGCTGTCGCGCATCTGGCGTTCCATCTTCAGGATGACTTCGGTGCCGCTCAGCCCGTCCTGGCTTCGTGCGGTGCCGCGCACGGTCACGTTCCGGTCCTGCGAGAGATTCACGTCCTGCCAGTCGATGCCTTCGGGGGTCACGCAGGCCAGATCGCCCATGAGCTTGCCCATGGGCCAGGTGCGTCGCTGCATCTCGCCATACATGGCCACGCGCTGCCGATGCGCCTGGATGGCCTGCTCGCGCGCCGCAAGGTCTCCCACCTTCCAGCGCAGCAGCAGCAGCCGGGCTCCCGTCACCAGCGGCGGGGCCACCGCGATCGCCACCAGCGCCGCCACCAGCAGTCTGGAGGCCAAGGCCGGATCCGCGATCCGGTTCAGGAACTCGCCCAGCCGGCTCGGGCGTTCGCCCGGCGCCTGGTCGCGCAAGGAGACCATCGAACGTCCCGCACCAAACCAGCCCAGCGCGGCCGCCACGGCCAGCCCCTTCGTGTTCCACCACGAGGGATCCGGTCCCGGGCTCCCGCCCGTCCGCTGGACGAGTGCCCGGAGATCGTCCGGTGTGCAGCCAAATCCGCCCGCGCCCGCCATCGACATCGCCTGACGCAGCTTCTGCAGCAGAGCCCGCATGCCGGGCTCGTCCAGGCCGGCGCGGAGAGCGCTCTCCAGCACCGCAGCCTCGGCGCCAGCCGGGCCCATGGACGGATCCAGCCGTGCGCATCGCACCACCGCCGCGCCACCGGCCCTGAAGGCGAAGGTGAGCGCATCCAGTTCCCGAGACACGCAGACCAGCGGACCGGTCAGGCCCTGCGCCAGAAGCGTGGCCAGGCACCCCACGTCGCCTGCATGCATCGGATCGCCGTCCGGCGGGAGGTCGCGACGCACGTGGGTGGGCGCGTCGGCGGCGGGCCACTCCACGCAGACGCCCAGACGGCCCTTGCCGGAACCACCCGGAAGCACGATCGACGAGGTCCGCCACGCCGGCACGGATCCCATCTGCTGAGCTTCCACCTGCAGACGCAGCGCGGTCTCCAACTGGGCCGCATCGGCGTCCGGCAGTTCGAACGTCCGACACAGCAGTCGTCCCTGAGGCATCAGCTGGATGCTGGCGCCGGGAGGTCTGGAACCTTCAGGACCGGGCGCCCACGCGCCCTCCAGGCCCACTCCAGCCTCCATCCGCACGAAGAGCATCGGCTCCCCGGATTCCGGGAGCACGACCAGTCGTTCGGGATCGGGTTGGACGCGGACGCGGCGCTTCACGGTTCTCGGTACTCCAGCACTCGGGCGGGGACCTGCGAACGATCCACCACGGCGAGGATTTCAGCCTCCGCCGAGGATCCCTTCGAGCGTCCCCGGCTGTCGATGGTGTACACGTTGCTGGTCACGTCCGCCATCTGGGCCAGGGTGATCAGCTGAGCCTGGGTCACGCCGGGTAGATCGACCAGATCCGCCAGACTCGTGAGTCCCTCGCTCTTGGCGGCCCGGCGGGAAAGGATCGATTCCGCAAATCTGGGCTCCAGCTGGATCACGTCCCGGAGCACGGCCCGGCTGGCGGTGTTGAGGTTCAGCTTCCCTGCATTGACATTGCCGGCGGTCCGGTTGTCCTTGATGGTGCACTCGTTCATGACCGCGGCCAGCTGGCGGGCATCCAGGCTCTTGGTTCCACCCGCCGCGGTGGTGGCGCCACCGGCCCTTCCCACGCTGCTCCGACCGGTGGTGGCGGAGGAGCCTCCCGGGGGGGTGCCGGCACCGCCGCGGCGGTTGCCCAGCTGGCCCAGCGGGGTGGACAGGATCTGTCCCATCGAGGCGTTGGCGCCTCGGGCGTAGGCGATCAGAGCCGACGCCTGCTGGGTGTCCACGCCGGTGCGCTTGACCAGGTCCTCCGGACTCGTCTTGCCCAGGTCCAGGCGCTCCTCGCCGCTGACGGTGCGCGTGCTCGGTCTGCTCACGGCGGTCAGCAGCCCGCTCCACCCGGCGTCCAGCCGTCCGTCGCCGTTGTCGTCCGGGGGGCTGCGCTTGCCGTCATCCTCGCCGGGATCCAGGCGACCGTTCAGGTTCCAGTCCTCCCCGCGCACGTAGTGCGGCCATGCGCCTGCCACCAGTTCCAGTTCCGCGACGCTCCGGAAGTCGCCGTTGCGCGGTTCGTAGCCCAGGCTGCGGTTGCGGTAGTAGTCGCGCTCGGCCCCCATCCCCTGCACGTCGTTGTCGGCGTCGCGCCAGTCCATGATGGAGTCCGCCACGTCCTGGGTCATGTTGGGGATGTTCTGAAGCACCGCCTTGTTCACGGTGTTGATGTTCAACTTGGCGTGCTCGTCCATGGGGCCGGCCCACTCACGGCCGTCGATGGAGTGACGGATGTCCCACGTGCCGGTCTCCAGCTCGCCGGTCGCGAAGGCCTCCAGATCGCGCTGCAGTGCCTGAGGGTCGCTGGCATCCGGATTGGCGGTGTGCCACTCCATGATCGCGATCATGGTCTCCACGCCGGCGCGGGCCGCCCAGCGGGCCTGAGTGCGGGCCAGCGTCTCGCGTCCCAGCGTGGCCTGACGAAAGGCCAGCACCTGGGTGGCGGCCACGATGACCGCGGCGATCGCGATCGCCCAGATCACCGTCAGCGTCACCACGCCACGTGCGGAGCGCCTCATCCGCCCCGCCCTCCGCCGCCGCCGTTTCCTCGTCCGCCGCCGTTCTGGCTGGGAGGGGGCACAAAGGGAACGCCCCGACCGCCACCGTTGGCGCCGCCTCCGCGTCCACCCTTGGAGGGACCGCCGGGTCCGCCGCGTCCACCGTCGATCATGTCGCCGCCGTCGCCCTTTCCACCGGGCCGCCCGCCTGGGCGACCACCCGGTCCGCCGCCGGCGTCCACGCCGCCTCCGGCACCGCCACCGCTGGCGGCCGCGCCGGCGTCACCACCGGCGGCCGCATCGCCGCTGGCGGCCGCATCGCCGCTGGCGGCCGCGTCGTCGGGCGAGGGCTCCTGCTTGGGCGGCGTCACCCGATCGAGCGGTATCTCCGTACGCATGGTGATGAGCGCTCGTGGGTCCGCCAAGGGATCCTCTCCCACCCGCGCGCCGCTGGCGGTCACCGTGGCGCGGACCGCCCAGGGCAACCCGTCGGAGTCGCTGTCCCAGTCCTGGCGCCAGGACTTGCCGTCGTACGCCTCCAGGCGGAGACCCACCACGCCATCGCCCACCGGCTCGGCCACGCCTCCGGCGTCCTCGTAGCGGTCCGGCACGGCGTCCCGCCGGCGCCACAGCGCCGGGCCGTCACCGTCCACCTCGATGCGGTACTGCGTCTCGAATTCCTGACCTTCGCCCGCGTAGTCCACAGGTCGAATCGGCCGCAGACTCTCCGCAAAGAGCAGCATCTGGTCGCGGTCCAGTTCGCCGGCCGAGGATCGCACGCTCTCCGGGGCCAGCCGGAAGCGCGTGTTGAAGAGGTCGTCGCTGCGAAGGGCGCCTTGCACGTCGCGGCGGATCGATTCCAACGCGTCCGTGGCACGGCGCGCCGCCGTCATCCGCAGTCTGGACACCTCGCGTGCACGCCCCAGCTGGCTCAGGGAGGTGGACACGGCGGTGGTGACGATGGCGGCGATGGCCAGCGCCATGATCAGTTCGATGACGGTGAAGCCGCGCTCACGGCGTCGCATTGGAGTTCTCCTTGGCGTCGTATCGGCTGGGGCGGTCGATGGGATCGCCGGGCGCCCGCTCCTCGGGCAGCGCTTCGTCGTCGTGCGGCGCCACACGGGTGGCGCAGCGGTACTCGTTTCCGAGCGGATCGCGGACCAGTGCGCGCACGTCCGCCGGATCGCCCGCGCCGCCGGCGTGGATCTCCACCTCGAACTCCCAGTCCGGCCACGGGGCGGGCATGCGACCCGCCTGCTCGCGTTGCCGCGCGAACTCGCCGGGACCCTCCGTCACCACCTGCGCCAGCAGTTCATCCAGCATGGCGGCGGCGATGGCCTCGTGCTCGCCACGCTGCAGCATGGCCAGGCTCCGCTGGGAGAGCGTCACCAGCCCAGCCAGCCCCAGCGCCAGCAGCGCGCCGCCCAGGATGGCGTCCAGCAACGCGAAGCCGGAACGCGCTCTCACCATGGCTCTCGATCCATCCCGGCGCGATCCAGGTCCTTCGCGGCGCGCGCGCCCTCGCGTACCTGGCCGTTGTCCTCACGGGTGGGCACGCCGGCTCCGGGCTCCAGGATCAGGACCGACTCGAATCCCTCCGCCACCAGGCGCATCTCCACGCGCGGCCGCTTGCCCCCGGGGCTTCCCACGATGCGCCACTCGTCTCCGCCCAGCGACTGGCCGTCCACGCGCACTTCGGCCAGCTCCACGCCGGCGGGCAGGCGCACAGGCTGCACGTGACGATCGGGCACCCACTGCGGGCGTTCGGTCGGGCGCTCGGGATCCGGCTCCAGCGTCCACAGTTCCACGCAGCTGGTGTCAGGATTCATCCAGATCGCGGACTGCTGCACCCCCGTGTTGTCACGGAAGGCGAACATCGACAGGAGTTCGGACATCCGCTCGGTGGCCACGTCGGCCTCACGCCGCGACATCCCCACCAGGCGCGGCACCACCATGGTCGCCACCAGCGCCAGCAGGGTCGAGACGACGATGAGTTCGAGAAGGGTGAAGCCGCGTCGCATGCACCCTTCCGACCGTTCAGTCGGCCCCGTTGATGATGTCGCGGTTGTCGCCCTCGCCGCCCGGCTGGCCGTCGGCGCCGTAGCTCACCACGTCGAAGTCGCGGTTCACTGAGGGCGGGATCGCCACCACGTAGTCGTGGCCCCAGGGATCCTTGAGATTGTTCGCGTTCTGGATGATGGGGTTGTCGCCTTGGCAGAGCACGACCAGCTCGAAGTCGTCGTTGAGACGGCTCAGGCCGGCCTCGGTCATGTAGAGGCGGACCTGCTGCGCCAGGCTGTTGACGTCGGCTTTGGCCTTGCGCGCCTTGGCCACGCCAAGCCAGCGGGTCACGTTGGGCACCAGGATGGTGGCCAGAAGCGCAACGATGGTGACGGCGATGATCACCTCGAGCAGGGTGAAGCCCTTGCGGATCTGGCGGAGACGATGTCGGCGGTCGGTCATTGAGGGTCTCGTGGGAGGAGGGACGGCTGCAACGGGGCAGCCGCTCGATCCATGCGGCCAAGTGGGGAAGTTTCGATCGGCAGGCCCGCGCCCACCTGTCCGATAGCGTAGCCGCAGGGGCGCTTCCCGGCGCCGCTCAGCCACCCAGCGCGGACTGCAGCTGCAGCAGGGGAAGCAGGATGCCCGCCAGCACGAATCCCGCGATGATGGCCATGAACACCAGCAGCACCGGCGGCAGGGCCTTGGTGAAGACCTTGATGCTGGCGTTGACCTGGCGGTCGAAGGCGGTGGCGGC
>CAZKHO010000020.1:15373-24789 GCA_964552505.1 uncultured Bifidobacterium sp.
GGAGCGCTCGCCGATGTTCACGATCTGGATCAGGAGCGGCGGAAAGAAGCCGCATCGCTCCAGCGGGTCCGCCAGCGCCTGGCCGGTGGTCACCTTCTCCTGCACCTCGTCAATGGCGCGCGTGAGCACCGCGTTGCCCAGGGTGTCCCGGGTGATCCGCAGGGCCTGCAGGATGGGAAGGCCGGCGCTCACCAGCGTGCCCAGCGTGCGCGTGAAGCGGGCCACCGCCACGTCGCGAAGCAGCGGCCCCAGCAGCGGCAGGCGCAGCAGGAGTCCGTCCCAGCGCATCCGGTTCTCCGGTCGGGCGATCCAGCGCCGCGCCGCGCCCACGCCCAGGAATCCGGCGATCACCACCAGGAACCACCAGTGCTTCATGAACTCCGCAAAGCCCAGCAGGATGCGCGTGGGCAGCGGCAGCACCATGCCGGGCTGGCCGGCGATGGGCGCCATCAGCTGGGGCAGGATCACGGTGACCAGCAGCACCACGCTGGCCAGGATCAGGCCCGCCACGATCATGGGATAGATGGTGGCGCCGATCAGCTCGCGCCGAAGTTCCACGGCACGGTCCAGAAGGTCGGCCAGCTGGTGCAGCACCTCCGGCATGCGGCCGCTGGCGTCCGCCGCGCGGGCCATGCCGATGGTCATGTCGTCGAAAGGCGCGCCGTAGGAACGCATGGCCTCATGCAGGGGCTGGCCGGCCTCCACCTTCTCGATCAGCGCGTCCAGGACGGCGGGCTGCGCCTTGCCGCTGGCCTGTCGCCGCACCGTGCGGAGCGCCTGCATCAGCGGGAGTCCCGCCTCCACGGCGGTTGCCAACTCGCGCATCAGGGTGGCCAACTCGGCCTTGCCCATGGTGGGGCGCCCTGCGGAGAGCTTCATCCATGCGGGGACTTCCACCTGCGTGGAAGCGGTCGTGGTGGCGGGCTTGCGGGCGGGGGCCTCCGCCCCCTCGTCGCTCTCGAGTCGCAGCGGCGTCAGTCCGCGCGCAAGCACCAGACGCAGCGCGGTGCCTCGGTCCGGGGCCACCACGGATCCGTTGGCGGCCGCGCCGGCCCGGTCCAGCCCTTCGTAACGCCAGTTCGCCACGCGTCAGCCCTCGTCCACGTCCTGCGTGGCGCGGAGCACTTCCTCGATGGTCGTCTCGCCGGCCTGCGCCTTGGTCATGCCGTCGTCGCGCATGGTGATGAAGTCGGCGTCCACCAGCTGCTTCAGTTCCAGCACGCTCTGCGCCTCCGCGATCGCGGCGCGCAGCGGGGGATTGATGCGCGCCAGCTCGAAGAAGCCCAGTCGCCCGCGGAAGCCGCTGCCCGAGCACGCCTCGCAACCGGCGCCCACCGTGACCTGTCCGCCGAAACGCTCCACCTCGGCCGGAGCGATGCGCACGCGCTGGTCGTCGGTCATGGGGATCCGCGTGCGGCACTGGCGGCAGATGCGGCGGCCCAGACGCTGGGCCAGCAGGCCTTCGAGCACGCTGGCCACAAGGAAGCTCTCGGCGCCCATGTCCACCAGACGGCCCACGCTGCTCAGCGCGTCGTTGGTGTGCAGGGTGCTGAGGATGAGGTGGCCGGTCAGCGCGCTGCGGATGGCGATGTCCACCGTCTCCGCGTCGCGGATCTCGCCCACCAGGATCACGTCCGGGTCCTGACGCAGGATGCTGCGCAACCCGCTGGCGAACGTGAGGCCGCGCTTGGGATTCACCGGGATCTGGTTGATGCCCGTCAGCTCGTACTCCACGGGATCCTCGATGGTGATGATCTTCTTGCGAGGGTCGTAGAGCTTGCTGAGCGCCGCGTACAGCGTGGTGGTCTTGCCGCTGCCGGTGGGCCCGGTGACCAGCACCAGTCCGTGCGGCTTGGAGATGAGCTTGTCCATCATCCCCACGTGGCGGTCGCCCATGCCCAGGCTGCGCAGTTCCAGCGGCAGGCTGCTCTTGTCCAGGATGCGCATCACCACGCTCTCGCCGTAGATGGTGGGCACCGTGCTGACACGGATGTCCACCTTGCGGCCCTCGTATCGCAGGCTGATGTGGCCGTCCTGCGGCACATAGCGCTCCGCGATGTTCATCTGCGACATGATCTTGATGCGGCCGATGATGGCGGGCTGCAGGTGCTTGGGCGGGCTGGGCTGCTCCACCAGCACGCCGTCGATGCGGTACTTGACCTTCAGTTCGCCCTCGAAGGGCTCGATGTGGATGTCGCTGGTGCGCTTCTGGATGGCCTCCAGGATGAGCAGGTTGACCAGGTTGACCAGCGTGGGCTGCTCGGCCATCCGGTGGACGTCGTCGGCCTCGATGGCGTCCAGGTTGTGCTCGCTGGCGGTGCTGGCCAGATCACCGTCGCTGGCCAGGCTTTCGGCCATCCTCGCAGCGGTGACGCCGTACGCCTGACGCATGAGTTCACCAAAGGCTTCCGCCGCCACGCCCACGCGCTCGATGGCCATGCGCGCCACGGCGCCCGCCTCGTCCACGCCCGACAGGTCGAAGGGATCCGCCATCGCCAGACGCAGGCGCCCCGAGGCCACGCTGAGCGGCACCACGCGAAGGCGCACGGCCACGTCCGCCGCGATCAGCCGGACCGCGGCTGCGTCGGTGGGAACGGGCTTCTCCAGCCAGTCGAAGCCGCTCGCCTCGCAGCGCTCCCGGGGCGTGCCGGCGCCGGCGGCGGCGGCGCGCAGCAGCCGCTCCACGGCGCCCAGCGCCCGCGTCTCCGAACGGACGGCGTCAGTCACGGACCGTGCGGCGCCTCAGGGCGCCGCCTCCTTCTTGGCGGGCTTGTCTTCCTCGGCGTCGCCCTTGGCGCCCGCGGCGTCGGACGCTCCGCGACGCGCGCCGCCCTCCATGAGCGATGCGTCGGTCTGGGAGTTCATCGGCCGGAGGCCCGGCACGCCGGCGCGGATCTTCTCCTTCTGGTCGTCGGTGAGCAGGGCCAGCACCGTGTCGCGGGTCTCCTGCGTGAGACGGTTCTTCTCGTTGCGCAGCGGCACCATGGCGTCCGCCGGCGCGGGATCGGCCGACTTGCCCTGCTTGGCGGCCAGCCGGGCCTGGGCGGCCTTGGTGGCGCGGACGGGCTTGTTGGGCTCGTCGGAGCGCATGGTCTGGAGCATGCGCTCACGGAGGCCCAGCAGGGCCGTGTCCCACTTGTCCCGCGCCGCGGCGATGCCGGCGCGCTGTTCGGCGGTCAGATCGGTCAACTGCCCCACCACCTGGAAGAAGCTGGCCAGCGGATCGGGCTGGAACGCCTCCTTGTATCCGGCGGCCAACGCGCGCTGGCGGAACTCGGCGCCGGTGGGAGCGGGCAGCACGGCGGCGATCTTGTCGATCGACTCGTCCTGCACGGTCCGGACGGCCACGCGGTCCTGCATGATCTGCATCTGCAGCGTCACGCCACGCTGCATGTCCATCTCCTCCATGGAACGGGTCAGTTCCGGCATGACCGCCTCGATGTGCCGATCCCGGGCCACCAGCGCCTCGTCCAGACGTGCCTCGTATTCGTCAAAGGCCGCCTGCGCGGTGCCCATGGCGTCCGGAGACAGCTGCATCTGGCGTGCGATGGCGATGAGGTCCACGCCCTCGCCGGACAGATCCACGTCCGCCAGGCCGCGCTCCCGCCGAAGCGTGCGCTCCAGCTTGGGCCAGCGCTCCTTCTGCACGTCGCTCAGCTGGCCCTTCAGGTTGTCCATGAACTCCCGGTAGAGGCGCTGCTTCTCGGGCATCCACTGGCCCACCGGCTCCAGCAGGCCCTTGATCGACTTGGGCGAGCCCTTCTGGGACTTGGCCACGTCCACCATCTTCTCGCGAACGCCATCGCACCCGGTCTTGAAGCTGGCGCTGTAGTCCTCGATGAGGCTTTCCACGATCGGGCGCTGCCAGTCCTCCAGCTTCAGCGTCTCCGTGATCAGCGTCATGTCGCGCGGGAGGATGTCGGGCTTGAAGGCTTCGTTGAAGCCGGCCTTGCCTCCAAACTGGGCGGAGGCCATCGGGAGCAGGGCAAGGGGCGCGGCAAGGACAAGGCGGCGGAGAAGGGTCTTCATGGTTCGGTTCACCTGGATCAGGCGGGGCGCCCCGCAACGGGGCAGGAAGATCGGCATTCGCTTCAACAGGGTGGAAGATCGGCAAAATCCGCGCAACGCGGCGAGATCAGCCCATAATCTTTGGTCGGCTCATTCAGCCCGGGCGGACGGTCCTCTGCTCGATCCTCTTCTCCGAGCGTGTCACCACGATCCGGTCCACGAAGATTCCCGGGGTGTGCACGTGGTCGGGGTCGATCTGTCCAACCTCCACCAGTTCCTCCACTTCCGCCACCGTGGCGCGCCCGCAGGTGGCCACCATGGGGTTGAAGTTGCGGGAGGTCTTGCGGAACACCAGATTGCCGAAACGGTCCGCCTTCCAGGCCTTCACCAGGGCCAGATCGGCACGGATGCCGCGCTCCATGACGAAGGTCTCCCCGTCGAAGAGCTCGGTGGGCTTGCCGTCGGCCACCACCGTGCCCACGCCGGTCCGAGTGTAGAACGCCGGGATGCCCGCACCACCGGCGCGCAGGCGCTCGGCCAGGGTGCCTTGCGGGCAGAACTCCAGCTCCAGCTCGCCGCTCATGAACTGGCGCTCGAATTCCGCGTTCTCGCCCACGTAGCTGGAGACCATCTTGCGGATCTGCCTGGTCTGCAGCAGCAGCCCCAGGCCCCAGTCGTCCACGCCCGCGTTGTTGGAGACGCAGGTGAGGGCCTTGGCGCCGCTGTCGCGGAGCGCGATGATGAGCTGCTCTGGGATGCCGCAGAGGCCGAAGCCGCCCACAGCCACGGTGATGCCGTCGCGGGCCAGGCCTTCCAGGGCCTGAGCGGGGGATGGGAAGACCTTGTTCAACGCCATGTCGGCAGTGTAGAGGCCTGAACCCCTTCGGTTCCCTGCGGCGCCGCTCGTCAACCCTTCGGCCAGACCCTAGCCTGCGGCTGTGCCGCTGGTGCTTCTGCTGATCCTGCTTTCGGCCCTGCCTGACGCCATGCTGGTGCCGGTGCTGCGGGACCTGCTGGTCGAGCGGTACGGAGCATCCGCACAAGCCGCCCAGGCGTTCCTGGCGGTGAATCTGCTGGGTGCCGCCTTGGCGATCCCGCTGGTGCGGTGGCTCAGGCGCCGCTGGCCCGCCTGGACGGTGGCTGCGGTGGGTGCCGTGGCGGACGCTGCGCTGCTTGGGCTGATGTGGCTGCCCATCGGATTTCCCGCCACATTGGCGGCGAGGTTGGTGGAGGGGGTGGCCGATGTCGCCACGTTTGCGGCGCTCTTTCAGATGCTCGGCACGGTCGGCGGTCGAGGCTCCGCCTGGCGCATGGGCGTGGGCGCCAGCGTCCTGATCGGCGGGTTGGGGGGTGGCGCCGTGCTGGGCGGGCAGGCGGTTCGAGCCAGCGCGTCCGGCCCCACGGTGGCGTTCGTCCTTGGTGCCGCCTGCTGTCTGGCGACGGGACTGGGGGCGTTGCTTGGATCAAGGATCCTGGATCGTGCGGCGCCCGCGAGCGAGCGACCGGAGCGGGCTCCCGGCGGTGGCGGGGGTCGCATCTGGCCCATGCTTCTGATGGCGGCCTCCGATCGCGCCACAGGGGCTGCGCTGACCGCGGTGTTCGCCAGCTTCCTGGCGCGGAACCTGGGCTACGACCCCGCCGAACGGGGCCGTCTGGTGGGATTGCCACTGCTCCTCATGGCGTTGGGCGCGGCTCCCGCGGGATGGCTGGCGGATCGCCTGGGAGCGATGCGGTTCCGGACCGTCGCCGCGTTCGTCTACGCCGCGTGCTTTGCACAGGTGGCTTGGCTTGGATCGTCCACCGTCGCGTTGAGCGCAGTGCTGCTTCTCCTGGGACTGGCTGCCGCGCCGTTGCTGCCCGCGTCGCTGGCGCTGACCGTCCGCAGCGGGCGCGGGACCGCCGGGCTGGCCGCCTTCCGGGCGGCAGGTGACGGCGGCTACTTCGTGGGAATCCTCACCGTGGTGGTGGTCGGAGCGTGGGCCGACGGGGATCTCCTGCGCACCCAGCAGGCGTTGATGGTGGGCTTTGCAGTGGCCCACCTGGCGTGCACGCTTGCCACGCTGGGTCGCGTGCCGGACCCGCGGGTTCCGGAACTCAGTTGCGCATCGCCGGAGGCAGGGGCTCGCCTCGAACCTCCTCCAACGCCAGACGCAGCTTCTCCAGCGCCTTGTTCTGGATCTGCCGAACGCGCTCCTTGGTGACGCCGATCATCTGACCCACCTGCTCCAGCGTCAGCGCGGGCGCGCCCTGCGGCGCCACCAGGCCGAAGCGGTGTTCGATGACCTTTCGTTCCACGTCACTGAGCTCCGCGCGGTCGCTCTCCACCAGGAAGCGCACTTCGGCGGCGCTGTCGCGGGCGTGCTGTTCGCGCACGGTCTCCAGATGGTTGGAACGCTCGAATTCGGGATCGAACTCGCTGGGGAAGCGCTGCCGGTGCTTCACCAGCTTGATGCCGAAGCGGCTGAACGCCTTGAGGATGGCTCGGCAGGCGTAGGTGCTGAACTTGAAGCCGCGACCGCAGTCGAACTTGTCCACGCTGCGCATGAGCGCCATGTTTCCTTCACCGATCAGGTCGGGGAAGTCGCTCTCGCCCAGCCGGACACGGCGTGCCATGGCCAGCACCAGCGCCAGGTTAATCTCCGAGATCTGCTCGCGGTAGCGCCGCGCGGTGCGGTGCCATCGCAGCATCTCGCGCGCTTCCTCCACGGTGGGTGTCCGGCCCCCCATGGCGTCCTGAATCTGCCGGACGCGGAAGCGTGCGTAGTTGTACTGAAGGAAGATGACGCGCTCCTGCGCCGCGGTGAGCAGGACGCTGCCATTGCGAGCCTGCCGTTCCTTGCGCTCGCGGCCACCCAGATCGTCCATGAGAGGGCGGTACCACGTCACGTCCGGTCGACGGATGGGATCCGGCTTCTCGTAGATGGCGGCTTCGGCACCGGGCTTCCGGAACTCCGGCGAGTCCATGAAGTCCATGGGCTCGGCCATGACCTCGGCCAGCAGAGCCTCGTCCTCGGCGCTCAGGGCGGCGTGCGTGCCGCGTGCGGCGGTGGCGCGCGACCGTTCGCGCACGGCGGGTCGCCGTCGCTGGTGGACGCGATCGATGGGCGAATTGGATCCGAAGAGCGAGTCGATCATGGGGTTCCTTGCCCCCGCCGGCGACGGAGGCCAATGAAACGGGCCGGTGAACGGTGCGTGGGGGGGGTCTCGGACCGGACAGACGCGGCAAACGACGTGCCGAGGCGGTGGGGGCGCCTGGGCTCAGGCATGCGGGACAGACGACGCAGTCGACTTCGCTTGCGTCAGGGGCCCGTTCGGCAGGAATCTGGATTTGGTTTCAGGACACACTGAAATAGAAAAAACGAGAGGCCCCCGTATACATGGGGCCTCTCGCTTGGATCCTGCAAGCCCTGGAAAGGGCCGCGGAGATTAGTTATAAGACTTATTCGGGCTTGCCGCCCGACATGTCGTAGATCCAGCAGTCGCCCGCCCGCTTGAAGTCGAGCACTTCACCGGACTTGAAGAAGAGGCCCAGTTCCCGGGTGGCAGCCTCAGGGCCGTCCGAGCCGTGGATCAGGTTGAAACTGTTGGAAACGCCGAAGTCGCCGCGGATGGTTCCACCGGCGGCCTTGCTGCCGAAGGTGGCACCCATCATGCCGCGGCAGATGGCGATGGCGCCGTTGCCACGGATGGCCATCACCAGCACCGGGCTGCTGGTCATGAATCGCACCAGACCCGCGTAGAACGGCTTGCTGGCGTGATCCTTGTAGTGCTGCGCCGCCAGTTCCTGGGAGATCTGCATGAGCTTGCAGCCGACGATCTGCAGGCCCTTGTCCTCGAAGCGGCTGATGATGCGGCCCATCAGGCCGCGCTGGACGGCGTCGGGCTTGAGGATGATGAGGGTGGTTTCCATGGCGTTTGCTCCTTGTGGGGGTGCGGGGGTGATTTGGGGGTCCCATGGTAGCGGAGGCGGGTCCGGCGGGGCGGAAGCCACGGGAAAACAGGCTCTCAAGGCCTCGAAACGCCGAAAGGGTGGCATACTCCGCCGCCCGAGTTCCATGGAGGTTCGATGCAAGGCACGGAAGCCGCGGTGATGGATTCGACCAGGAAGAACGCACCCAAGAGCGACGCGCCCGCCAAGGCGCCACGCAAGCGCGGCGCCACCGCGGAGGAGATGGCGGGCCGCCAGCGCGACATCAGCGTGAGCGAGTTCTTCGCCAAGAACCGCCACCTGCTGGGCTTCGACAACCCACGCAAGGCGCTCCTCACCACGGTCAAGGAGGCGGTGGACAACAGCCTGGACGCGTGCGAGGAAGCGGGCATCCTGCCCGAGATCACGGTCATCATCGAGGATCTGCAGCCAGATCGGCCCGCCACCGCCAAGAGTTCGCGCTATCGCGTGACGGTGGTGGACAACGGGCCGGGCATCGTCCGCAAGCAGGTGGAGAACATCTTCGGCCGCCTGCTCTACGGCAGCAAGTTCCACCGCCTGAAGATGAGCCGTGGCCAGCAGGGCATCGGCATCAGTGCGGCCGGCATGTACGGCCTGATCACCACCGGCAAGCCCATGGTGATCCACACCAAGCCGGGCGCCAAGCAGCCAGCGCATCACATCGAGCTGGCGATGAACACCAAGACCAACCGGGCGGAGGTGACGCTGGACAAGGAGACGGGCGACTTCCCGCCGCAGCGGTTCCGGACGCTGACGCCAGGCACGCGCGCGCTGAGCTCCGAGGCGGGGGGTTTCCTGGACGCGCAGGCCTATCGCAGCGGCACCTGCGTGAGCATCGAGCTGGAGGGGCGCTACCAGCGCGGTCGCGGTTCGGTGGACGAGTTCCTGGAGCTGACGGCCATCGCCAACCCGCACGGGCGCTTCGTCTTCGTGCCGCCCAGCCGGGTGAGCGCCGACGACGAGGGCGACGCGCCCATCCTGGCGCAGGCCGAGGCGGGCGCCGCGGCCGCGGCGGCGGTGACCACCGAGACGCAGGGCGTGACGGTGTTCCCGCGTGGCGTGCAGGAGCTGCCGCCCGAGACCAAGGAGATCCAGCCGCATCCGAAGGGCATCGAGCTGGGCACGCTGCTGCAGATGCTGAAGGACTACGAGGCCAGCGAGAAGGGCACGCTCTTCAACTTCCTGCAGGAGCGATTCTGCCGCGTGAGCGCGTCCACGGCGGGCGCGCTGTGCGAGAAGATCGGGCTCACCAGTCGTCGCAAGGTGGCGGACGTGGAACCGCCCATGGCGGAAAAGCTCTTCGAGGCCTTCCAGGAGGCCAAGCTGGCCCCGCCGCCCACCGACTGCCTGGCGCCCATCGGCGTGCGCCAGATGCTGGCGGGCATGCTCAAGGGCGTGCGCGCGGAGTTCTACGCGGCCAGCACGCGTGACGCCGAGGTGTACCGCGGGCGTCCGTTCC
>CAZKHO010000021.1:0-24771 GCA_964552505.1 uncultured Bifidobacterium sp.
TCTTCGGCTGGCAGAAGCCCTGCTACCTGCTGCAGGAGGGCTACGCCGACACCTACGCGGAGCTGCTGGACGAGGTGGACTGGTCGAAGTACGGGCACGCCAGCGGCAACGCCAAGTGCGCCAACTGCATGGTTCACTCCGGATACGAGGCCACCGCGGTGGATCACACCTTCAGCGGGTTCCGCGGGCTGTGGGCCACCGCCAAGGCCACGCTCTTCAACCGTTACGCCAACCCCGCGGCGGCGCGGCGGCTGGAACAGGAGAAGGGCAAGCCCCACGGACCGGTGGCGCATCTGGTGCAGCTCGGTCTGGCCAAGGACCTGGGCAAGTCGGCCGCCTGAACAACCTGTCGGTTCCGGGAGGGGCCGTGCGGTCGCGGCGATCCTTGACGCATGCCGTTCGACCGAGGAACCGTCTCGTACCGTCGCTTCTCCATGGAGGGCTGGAAGACGCCGCCGGGCGCCGGCCTTCTGGAGGCGCTGCAGCGCGCCAGCCTGGTGGACGAGGGCGAGGGCGGCGGCGCAGGCTGGACCGCCGGTGAACACCTCTTTGACGCCGGATTTGCGGCGGAGCGCAACCTGTTCGACGGCGACGTGCTGGCCGCCATCCGAATCGACAGCGACCGCGTGCCTTCCGAGGTTCGCAAGGCGTACCTGCTCTCCGCGATGGCGGAGGAGTTGGCCTCGGCGGACGCGGATCGGCAGTCGCGACGCCGCGCACGCGAGACCGCGCTCAGGCGCTGCGACGCCGAGATCGCGGAAGGTCGATGGCGTCGGCGCAAGCTGGTGCCGGTGCTGGCCAGCTTCGCGGGCCGTTGCGCCCTGGTGCCCGCCAAGGGCGACGCCGTCACCACGTCCGCGCGCACGCTGCTTGAGGAGACCTTCGACTGCTCCGTCACGGCACTCACCGCGGGGTCGCTCGCGGTGCGGCTGGCGGACCAGCTTGGACTGTCGGCCGCCGCCTCCGATGCGCAGCCGGAGGCTCTGGGGCCGACGCCCGTCGAGACGGACGCGGGGCGAGGTGACCGTCCGCAGCCACCCTGGTGCGACGAAGGGCATCCGATGGACTTCCTGGGCAACGCGTTCCTGCTCTGGGCGTGGTGGGCCGCCGAGCGCGACGGTCCCGAGCCCGAGTCTGGCGTGGTGATCCTTCGGAAGGCGATCGAGTTTGCGTGCCCTTGGGATTCCGGCGGCACCGTGATCGTGCGATCCGACGATCCGGCCGCGCGTCGCGAAGCCCGCGCCGCCATGCGATGCGGCAAGTGGCCGCGGCGGGCGGGCCTGATCCTGTCCCGCGAGGGCGAGGCGTGGGAGTTCAGCTTGCAGGCCGACCGTTGGGAAGTCTCCGGTCTTCGGCTGGATCCGCCGGCCGGTACGCCCGCCACGCGACGCGAGGCCATCGAGACGCGCCTGGCGTCCATCCGGAGTTTCGAGCGGGCGCTGGGCGGGCTGTACGAGGGGTTCCTGCGCGAGCGGCTGGGCGGATCCTGGAGCGGCGCGCGGAGTTCCTTGGCGCGCTGGATGCGCGAGAGCGAGCCCCGGATAACCCAGGTGGCCGCTCTGGCGGAGTGACGCGTTCAGCGCAGCGCTTCAAAGCCCGTCGGGGAGGGCTGCTGTGTCCGTCCGTCGGATCGGTCGCAGGCGTGGACGGCGTCGATGAAGCCGCGGATCAGCTCAAGATCCTTGGTCCCGCGAACGCGTTCCACCCCTGAGGAGACGTCGACCGCCCAGGGGAGGGCGTGCCGGATGGCATGGGCCACGTTCTGAAGCGTCAGGCCGCCCGCCAGGATCACGGGCAGTCCGGTCGGGAGCAGGTGGGATCTGGGCCAGGACCAGGCCTCCCCGGCGCCGGCCACAGGGGCGTCCAGGAGCCAGGCGGTCTGGCGAGGTGTCGGTGAGAGCTGGCTGATGGAATGGAAGGCCAGCGCCTGCACATGGCCGCGGTCCGGCATGGGCGATGGGGGGTGGATCTGCACCGGACCTGCCCAGTTTCGTGCCAGTTCGAGTCGTTCGGCATCCGGATCCCGAAGCACCAGCACGGTTCGAAGGGGGTCGGCGCCGGCCACGCGGCACGCCTCGGCCGGGGAGACCTCGCGAGGGGAGCCCGGGACGGCGACCACCCCGACGGCGTCGGCGCCAGCCTGAAGGGCCTGGGCGGCCACCTCCACCGTCCGGACCCCGCAGATCTTCACCAGCGTGCGTTGCCTCTTCTCCGGCAGGGTCATGGTCCCTAGACTAGGCGATCCCCCAGGAGAAACCGATGAGCCTCGCCACCGCGCCCGCCCCCACGTTCGACAAGGGTCTTGCCAACACCGTCGCCGCCGAGACGCAGATGAGTTTCATCGACGGTGCGAAGGGCGTGCTGGAATACGTGGGCATCGACATCGATTCGCTGGCACGCAACAGCACCTTCGAGGAGACGGTCTTCCTGCTCTGGAACCGCCGCCTGCCGACGCGCGCGGAACTGGCCTCGTTCACCGAGGACCTGCGTGCCGAGTACGAACTGCCCGCGGGCATGCTGGAACTCATCGGCACGCTGCCCCGGGACGCCACCCCCATGCACGCGCTCCGAACGCTGGTGAGCGCGCTGGCCCTGCATGACGCGGAGGCCGACGTCGAGGGGCCCGAGGCCAACGAGCGCAAGGCCATCCGCATGCTGGCCAAGGCGCCCGCGCTCATCGCCAACTTCGACCGTCATCGCAAGGGGAAGCCCTTCGTGGCGCCGGACCGTTCGCTCTCCATGGCGGCCAACTTCCTGTGGATGCTCAACGGCGCCAAGCCCACCGACGCGGTGGCGCGGGCGCTGGACGTGTGCCTGATCCTGCACGCGGACCACGGACTCAACGCCAGCACCTTCGCGGGCCGCGTCACCATCAGCACGCTGAGCGACCTGTACTCGGCCATCGTCACCGCCATCGGCACCCTCAAGGGCCCTCTGCACGGCGGCGCCAACGAGGAGGTCATGATCATGCTTCGCGAGATCGGAAGCATCGAGAAGGTGGAGCCGTACATCATGGCTCGCCTGGCCGCCAAGGACCGGATCATGGGGTTCGGCCACCGCGTGTACAAGGCCTACGACCCGCGCGCGACCTACCTGAAGACCTTCGCCAAGCAGGTGGCCGCGGACACCGGCAACCTCTCGCTCTACGAGATGAGCCGCCGCATCGAGGAGATCATGGCGCGCGAGGTGGCCGCGAAGGGCATCTATCCCAACGTGGACTTCTACTCGGCCACCACCTACCACTCGATCGGCATCGATCTGGACCTGTTCACCTGCATGTTCGCCATGAGCCGCATCGCCGGCTGGGCGGGGCACTGCATCGAGCAGCTGGACGGCAACCGACTCATCCGTCCCGCGGCCGCGTACGTGGGGCCACACGGCCAGCCGTACGTGCCCGTGGCCGAGCGCTGATCCCGATCAGACCTCCAGCACCTGTCCCTGCTCCAGGCAGGCGATGTCGGTGCATCCGCGATCGAAGCCGTCAGGCATGTGGATGAGGCGCATCCGCGCGCGCACCTCCGCAGGCAGCGCGTTCAGGGGCTCGATGGGCGTGTGCGCGGGCGGCGGACTGGTCTCGTGCACGATCAGGTGGGCGCCGCGCTGCAGCCAGTCGATGAGGTCCGGATCGAGCGGCGTGTCCGAACTCCAGGCCAGCGTGCGGCCGGCGGCCTCGAACCGAAGCGCGATGGTGGGGACCGGGTGGTCGGTGGGACGGCAGCGCACGTTCATGCCCGCGATGTGCGCGGGCCGATCCGGATCCAGGGTGTGCAGCTCGAAGTAGTCGCGCAGCGTGGCGCGACCGCCCTGGTCCATGGCCGGAGCCAGCCGCTCCCAGAGCCGTGCCGCCACGGGCTTCCAGCAGTGCAGGCGCGGCAGGGGGCTTCCGTCATTGCGGTGCATGAGCCAGCGGCGGAAGCCGATGCTCTCGAGTCCGTTGCAATGGTCGCCGTGCAGGTGCGTGACCACGATGTCCCGCAGGTTCTCCGGTCCCACGTTCCAGCCGCTGACCTGCCGAGCCTGCTTGAGGGCGCGGCCGATCGAGTCCGGGCAGTCCAGAAGCACATGGCCTCCCGGCGCCTCGATCACGGCGGAGGAGCCGAATCGCTCGCAGGTGAAGGCGTCGCCGGTTCCCAGCACGAGGAGGCGCATGGGCTCAGGCTACCACTCGTGCTTGCCCGGGGACGGCGGTTTCGGGATACTCTGGATGCGTGGCCTCGCCCGTCCGAGCACTGGTGGGAATGGCAGGGATCCTCGGGATCACCGCAGGGGCACACGCCCAGACCGCGGACGCCTTGGCGCAGAATCTGCAGCGGCAGCTGAACGTCGAGGACGCGCAGTTCCGCCAGTCGTTCTTCGCCAACACACCCATCGCGGACCGCCTGCTGCTGGACGCGGGTGGAACCTTCCGCTTTGGTTACAGCCTGATCGACAACGCGCGCAGCCAGGAGCAGCAGCTCTTCGATCCCGACCTGCGGCTCTTCGTGCGAGCGGAACTGGACGGCGGCTTCCGCTTCTTCGGACGACTGCGCATTCAGTACAACGACTGGAGCTACACGGGCACCGCGGGGCTGGGCCCCGACCCGCGCGAGGACGGGATGCAGTGGCCGGTGGGCGAGATCTACTGGGGCACCTTCGACCTGGCGGGTCTCACGGAATCGAAGACCGGTCGAAAGACGGCGGACACCAACCTGATCATCCAGGGTGGCCGCAACTACTTCATCTGGGCCCAAGGCCTGGTGCTGAGCAACTACGTCTACGCGATCCAGGCCGACCTCCAGCTTGGCGACCTGACGGTCACCGGTCTGCTGGCCAACACGGCGGGCTACGACACCGTGGACTGGGACTACTCGCGACCGGGCTACAACACCGACACCAATCGCCTGTTCTCCGGCGGCAAGCTGGAGTGGAAGGGCATCGCCGGGCACAAGCCGTACGTCTATTACCTGTGGCAGAACGACCTGAACGGCGGGCAGACGGCCGATCTGGGGGTGCCTCCTTTCTCGGTGCCCACCGAATTCAAGTACAACAGCGCCTACGTGGGCGGCGGCTCCTCGGGCAGTCTCGGAGCCAACCTGATCTACCGCTCCGAGTTCACCTACGAGTACGGCACCACCCTGAGCGATCCCCTGGATCCCGTGGCCATCTCGCGGCCTCAGGTGACCGACGACATCAGCGCCTTCGCCGGCGTGGCCGGCCTGACCTGGCTGGCGCGTGACGCGGGCGACACGCGCATCGACGTGCAGGCGTTGGTGGGCACGGGCTCCTCGCAGCGGCTGGAGAGCGGCACCACCTTCGGTGGCATCGCGCCGGGCGCCACCGACCACAGCTTCAACTCGCTGGGCTACATCAACACGGGCCTGGCGCTGGCGCCGGATCCGGCCAACCTGTTCTGTCCGTCGGTGGGATGGAGTTCCAACGTGCTGCCCACCACGGACATGTTCAGCGAGTTCCGCGTGGGCGTCACGGGGTTCCTGTTCACTCGCCTCCAGAACGACGCGCCGATCAGCGTGCAGACGCGGCTCAACGGCAGCAGTCTGGTGGGCGGCGAGATCGACGCCGTGCTGGACTGGCGCCTGACCAGCGACATCAACCTGAACTTCCGTTACGGCATCTTCATGCCCAACAGCTCGGTCTTCTTCCCGGGCGAGGGCGGCGCACGGGACTTCGTCTACGCGGGGATCACCTATGCGTTCTGACGCCCTCCGAGGCTCGCTCGCGCTGCTGCTTCTGGTCCTGGGCGGATGCCGTCCGTACGTGATGACCAGTTCGGCGGTGGACCAGTTCCCGAAGTCGGATCAGGAACTGGACTTCCTGGCGGCGGTCGAGAAGATGCCCGCGGTCACCAACAACGACGCCTTCCATGCGCTGCTCATGCTCCAGGACGGTCAGGATCCAAGCGCGGACTTCCAGGCGCGTCGCGCCGAGGGCCTGCGCCGGCGGTGGATCCGCGACTGGGACGCCAAGTCTGCCAACGAGGCGGCCAAGGTGGGGTGGATGGCCTCCGCCGGCTGCCGCGTGATGCAGGTGCAGGGCGGCGTGACCATGCGGCTGTTCGACCCGCTGGTGGGACCGCTTCCGCGCTACGCCACGCGCGAACTGGTCTTCATGGAAGTGCTGCCGTTGCGCACGGAGAACCAGATCCTCACGGGTGCGGAGTTTGTGGACTACCTGAACCGGCTGGACCGCATCGCGGGGAAGAGCCGGCGCGCCAAGCAGGATTCGCCGCTTGGCGTTCCGGCCGGTGAGGCGGCCACTTCGCCGGGCAACGAGGGCGCGATCCAGGAAGGCCCCCTGCCGCAGCAAGGGCCGCGTGAACTCCCGGCCACCCCGCCGCCGACACCGTCGTCTCCGTCCGCCATTCCGGGCAGCATGTCACCGACCCCGCCGCCTGGGACCGGAGGGTCCTGAAACCCGCGTTTTTCCGGACCTGGGTCATCCGGTGACACGATTCGAGAGGTGGAACCGTACCTTCCGAGGAGCCCATCGGCTCCAGATCCGAGATCGACTCCCATGCGCATGGCAACCGCCCAAAGTTTCGCATTGATCACGGTCATTCTGGCCGCGCCCTTGGCGTTTGGTCAGGACAGCGCGGCCCCTCCGGCGGCCGCGCCCGCTGCGGACGGGCCCGCGGACGCTGTGCCCACGAAGTCGCTGCAGGCGGTGATCATGGACGTGCAGGGCAAGGCGCGCTGGCGTCCGGGTCCGGATGCCGAGTGGCACGACGCGAAGGTGAACGACCTCATCGATCCGGGCACCGAAGTGCGGACCGGACTCCGCAGTCGCGTGACCATGCGCGTGGGTCGAAACGCCACGGTCCTTGTGGACTCGGGCACCAGTTTCGAGCTGCCGGAAGTGGTGATGGAGGGTCAGACCCTCCGCACCACGGCCACCGTGAAGACCGGTCGCGTGGACTTCAAGGTGGACAAGGTGGGCTTTGCCAACGACTTCAAGGTGGTCACGCCCCAGACCACGCTGGCCGTGCGCGGCACCGGCTTCAGCCTGGCCACGGGGCCGCTGAACGGATTCGAGGTGACGGGGGCGCGCACCAACGCGATGAACGCCATCGAGCTGCGTTATGTGCAGCAGAACGTCAACTACTTCCTGAGCGGCAACGCGCAGAGCAGCACGGATCGGCCGGATCCCGTCCACAACGCCTGGATGAGCACCATCGGGCCGCCGCCCGTGGTGGGCACCATCGCCACGGCGCAGCAGCTGGTGCAGCAGGCCTCCCAGGGCACCGCGGGCAACGCGCCCACCAACCCGCAGCAGTACCAGCAGCAGAACGCCGCCGAGTCCAACGGCACCGGTGGCAACGCGCTGATCCAGGCGGCCAACACGGACGGCGCGTCCGACGACCTGAAGGACTTCGCGCGCGACGCAACCGGCAACCAAGGTGCGGTGCCGCCCTCGGGCGACGCGCTGCTGGCGCAGCTCCAGGATCCGTTCCTCCGGGACGAACTGAAGTTCGTCCGGCGTGAGGCTCCGCCCTTCATGGCCGACATGGATCGGCTGTCCCGGCGTTCGTCGGAACTCTCCGACGCCGCCGACCAGCTGGACGCGGTCTACGGCGAGACCGGATCCGCCTGGAACGACATCCCCTCGGTCACGACGGATGGCGGCGCCATGGCGCATCTGGACCGCGTGATCAACCAGGGAATCGAGGAGATGCCGCGGATGTTTGCGACCGAGATCGCGGCCACGGAGACGGCGCTGGGCGCGAGCCTGTTCACGGCGCCGGCGCGGGGCGGCAACACCGGCGGGGACGGCGGCTTCGGTGGCGGCACCACCGCGCTGACGACGGCGAGCTCGTTCGGCATCCTGAACGCGCTCCACAACGCACGCACATGGGCCGTGCAGGACGACGTCCTGATGTTCTTCTCGTCCACGACGCTTGAAGGCTTCCTTGCGGATGCCGACTCCAGTCCGGGCATGGCGGCCGGGATGCTTCGCGAGATGTCCGCGTTGGATCATCGCTGGCGTCCGGACAGCTACGTGCTCGACGCCAACCAGCAGGGCACGGGCGCCCAGACGCCGGTGATCCTGGCGCTGCGCATGAACGAGGCGATCCAGTCGGCTTGGGATTCGGCCGTGTCCGCCATGCTGGGAGCCGGTCCCGGCTCGGCCGGTGCCGCGCAGCGGGACGTGGCGCGGGGGATGGACCGCATCATCACCGCTCTGCGTTCCGACAACCTGGGCGACACCCAGCTGGTCCTGCCGGACTACCTGGCGGAGTATGCGAAGGTGGCGAGCATCGAGAACACGGAAGCCAGTGCGCAGGCGGGCACCGAATTCGCGCAGATCGTGAGCGACGCCAAGGCCGCCGTGGACAGCGCGCTCTCGGCGGCGGTGGACGCCGCCAATCGCGCCGGCAACGCCCGCACCCAGGGGCAGCGGGTGTTCCTGCAGGCGGTCGAGAACGCCTACATCAGCCAGGCCGCGGACATCGCGATGTCCTGCCAGGAGGACACGCTCGAGATCCTGAACCGCTCGGTGTCCATCACGGAGCGCTATCGAACCGCCAAGGAGCGTGTCCGGAGCGCCGGCCAGCTTCCGCCCGACCTTGATCGCGGTCGCAACGTGCACGACTGAACACCATGCGCCGCCGTTTCCGCACGCCCTTCGCCATCCGCCTGCTGCTCGCTGCGGCACTGGCGCTGCCGGGGCTGGTGGGAGATCCGGCGCGCGCGCAGGATTCCAACGCCCCGACCGCCGCGGACGCTCGCCTGCAGGCCATCTTCCTGGAGGTGGACGGCAAGGTGCGCTGGCGGACGGGAGAGAAGGCGGCGTGGAAGGACGCCGCCGTGAACGACCTGCTCACCGAGGGAGCCGAAGTGCGGACCGGGCTCAAGAGCCGTGCGGCGCTGCGCGTGGGAAAAAACGCGACCGTGCTGGTGGACGCCGGAACCACCTTCCAGATCCCGACGGTGGTGCAGGAGGGTGAGACCCTGCGCACGCTCGCCGCCGTGAAGTCCGGACGCGTGGACTTCAAGGTGGACAAGGTGGGCTTCGCGAACGACTTCAAGGTGGTGACGCCGCAGACCACGCTCTCGGTCCGCGGCACGGGCTTCGCGGTGAGCAGCGGTCCGCTGGCCGGCGTGGAGGTGACCGGGGCCCGCACCAACGCCATCGGTGCGATCGAGCTGCGCTACGTGGCGGCCAACCTTCGTTACTTCCTGTCGGGATCCGCCTCGTCGAATTCGTCCCGACCGGATCCCGTGCAGAACGCCTGGTTGAGCACGCTGGGGCCGCCGCAGATCGCCGGACTGATCGCGGATCCCAAGCAGCTGGAGCAGGCCGCGTCGCAGGGGCAGGCCGGCAACAACCCCACCAACCCGCAGCAGCTTCAGCAGCAGGCGGCGGCGCAGTCGATGGGGCAGCTGGCCGACGACTCGCCGATCCGAGACCTGCTCCGCATGCAGGAGGACACCCTCGGGCAGGTCCGATTCCACGCCGACGGCGCCAGCGGACATGCCGTGGACGGGCTTGCCACCGCCACGGAGGCGGTGACCGCCGCCAATCAGCGCGAGAGCGCCATCGGCGCGGTGGTCTCGGCGGGTGATGCGCTGGAGGTGGCCTGGTCCGGCGGCGGGGGCGGCGGCAACGGCGGCGGTCAAGGTGGTGGCGAGAGCCTGAACGCTCGCACGCCGGACCCGGCGCAGGTGCGGCTGCAGGCCTTGCGCACGGACAGCGCGTCCGATCAGGTCGACATGACGACGCTTCGTGCGTCCCTGGACCTGGCGATCCAGGAAGGCTCCGCCGCGGGCATCGATCAGGCCTTCCACTCGATGGAGGCCATCGACGACGGCTGGCAGGCCGGCGTGAAGGCTGAGGTGCAGTCCGTGCTGGGCACCCTGGAGACGCTGAACGCCACCCTGCAGGCGGCCATGTCGCCCGCCGAGGCGGCCGACGCAGGCTTCAACGCGCTCTTCGACACCGCCTCGTCCTCCCGTTCGCTGGCCGAATCCATGGCGGAACCGCTCTCCAGCCTGCACGAGTCGGTGGTGGGCTATCAGAGGGCCGTGGCCGCGGCGGTGCAGTCCGGGCAGGTGGGGTCGGACGCCACCAGTCACCTGCTGCGCTCCGTGGAGCTGCTGCAGGAGTCGGAGGCGAAGGTGGCCAAGGCGGTGCAGGACATCGACGCGTTGGCCACCAAGCTGGCGCAGGCGCAGGGCATCGCACAGCGCGTGCTGCTGTCCGCCGCGCTGGCGGCCACCATCCGCGGCAACGACATCCTGGCCCAGGCGACGGGGCTTCACGACGAGATCCTCCAGAACATCGACGCCATCGAGTCGGCCCGCTTCAGCGCCTTCTACGCCACGGCGTCCGCAGGCGTGGCCGGGCTGGAGGACTGGTCCGGGAAGGCCCAGACGCGTGGCGGCGACGCCATCTCGCTGTCCAGCCTCAGTCAGAGCGACGCCGACACCGCCGAGCGCGACATCCAGGAGGTGGTCACGCTGGCCGACGCAATGGACGCCTTCTGGACCGGTGTGGGACCCAACTCGGAGATCTCGCGCAAGGGCCGCATGCAGCAGCTGGCGGCCCTGAGCCTGGAGGACCGTCAGGCGATGTCCGGGATGCTGCAGAGCCTCCAGGAGTCGATCGGCGTGCAGGATCCCACGGGTGCGTCCCTGTTCCTGAGCGACATGTTCGCCATGCACCAGAAATGGAACGGTGTGGACGGCGGCCTGCTGGCGGAGGCCGAGAGCATCCACACGCAGGTGAAGACGCACATGGACGCGGTGGATGCGGCGCTGGGCACGGCGTCCGGCTCGCGTCAGGCCTTCGAGCAGCGGCTGGCGCTGGCGCAGGCGCGGCGCGACGGCGCGAGCGAGGCGGCGCAGAACCTGCAGACCATCAAGGGCAAGCTGGACGCGCTGCAGGCGGACTACGAGCGGCTGGTGGAGCTGGGTCGCGGTGGTTCCGCTGGGGCGCAGCAGGTGGCGCAGGCGCGCGCGGATCTGGAGGGGGTCTTGAGCGGCTACAGCGCCGGCATGCAGGCCAGCGTGGATGCCGCCGCGGCGGTGCAGACCGCGCAGACCTACGGACAGCGGGTGTTCTTCTCGGCGGCCTCCGACGCCCACGCGCGTGCCGCCGTGCAGCTGCTGGAGGCCACCGGCCTCCGGGACAGCATCCGTGGCAATGCGCAGGCCATCCACGCCGACTACACCACGGGCAAGCAGGCCTACGACACGGCCTTCCCGCCCCGCGGGCCCTGACGCACGCCGAGCGTCGGAGCACGGTACAACTTCCGCGTGCGCACCTTCCAGCGAACCGCCTTCCTGATCGGCGCCACGGTGACCGCGGCGGTGCTGCTGGCGGATCTGCTGGGCCTGTTTCGCTGGATGGAGGACTGGACGGTGGACATCCGGCTTCGCGACGCGCGATGGCAGGACGAGCCGCCAGGAGACCAGCTGCGTCTGGTGGGCATCGACGACGCGAGCATCGACAACGTGGGGCGCTGGCCCTGGCCGCGCGAGCGCATCGCCGACGCGCTGGACGAAGTGGCCCGGGCCGGTGCACGCGTGGCCGTCTTCGACGTGCTGTTCCTGGAGCCGGAGACCGGGTCCACGGGTGACGAACGGCTGGCGGCCGCGATGCGCGCGAACGGTCTGAAGACCGTGGTGGCCCTGAACGTCCTGCAGGACAAGCAGCTGGGACCGGAGTGGCAGTCGTCGGGGGGGCGGGGCGCCCTGGAGGCGCTGGCGGCCGCTGCGCAAGACGGCATCGACCGTCCGATGGACGCCATCGTGCAGCAGGCGGGCCTGCGCGAACCGTGGAGGTCGCGCGTGCTGGACCGGCCCGGCGCGTTCAAGAGCCTGGCCGCGTGGCTGGTGCTGCAGCGCGAGCTTCGCGAAGGACGCTTCCCCGGCCGTGAGGCGTTCGTGCGGATGATGCTGGGCGGGCGTCCGGATGCCGCGCAGATGGGGGAGTTCGCCGAGCGCACGCTGCTGAACCGCGTCTGGGAGCGGGGCGACAGCTGGCGCCAGATCGCGCCCAAGCTGCACGCCGATGCCACGGTTCGTGGATCACCCGAGGACCTTCCGCCCATCCCCAGGTTCGCGGAGGCGGGTGCGCTCTTCGGCGTGGTGAACGCCGAGCCCGACCGGTTCGACGGCCGCCTGCGCCGAATCACGCCCATGTTCGCCACGGACTTCGGCTGGGCGCCGCAGCTGGGCGTGGCGGCCGCGCTGGCGCATCAGGGACTGGACGCCTCGCAGGCCGTGGTGGATGGACGCTGGCTGCGCGTGGGCGAGCAGGCGTTCGAGCTGCAGCGCGACAAGCTGACGCTGGACTGGCCCACGCGTCTGCTCAACGGCTTCGGCCGCTGGCAGGGCGACCCGCTGGCGGTGGTGCGCATTGGACGGCTGGTGGAGATGGCCGACATGCGGCGTCGGGTGGAGGGGCAGCGCGCCCGGCTCCGCGAGCTGGCGCATGACGTGGTGTTCACGGGGAACGTGCTGCCGGAGCGCCTGCGGACGGACTTCGCCGGAAGCTTCGACGGGGGCGCCGTGGCCCGCGAGATCCGCGAGTTCTGGAACTCCGACTATCACGAGGTCTGGGACACGCGTGACGCCAAGGAGGCCGATGGCCGCCCCAAGTGGGGTGCCGAGGAGCTGAAGGTGGCGTCCGGCATGAAGGAGTTCCTGGCGCTGGAGCCGCTGCTGGCGGACGGCGAGGCCCAGGTGCGTCAGAACGAGGCGGCGTTCCACGACATCCTGGCGGGCAAGCTGGTCTTCTTCGGCTTCATCGCCACCGGCACCATGGCGGACATGGTGGGCACCATCTTCGACCCTCGCACGCCCGGCGTGTTCAGTCACGTGGCCGTGGCCGACATGCTGCTGAACGCGCGATCGCTGCGGTTCGTTCCTGCGTGGATCTCGCCGGTGGCGGTGCTGGTGCTGGGTCTGACCGCCGCCGTGGTGGCCGCGCGATTTGGCGCGGGCGCCGGCTTTGCGGCGCTGATGGCGCTGCTGGCGGGCTATGCCGGCGCGCTGGGCGTGGTGGGATTCGACCGCTTCGACGTGGTGTATCCCATGGCCGCGCCCGTCTCCGCGGGCCTGGGCAGCTGGGTCTTCGCCACCGCCGGCGTGGCCATCGTGGACCGGCGCGAGAAGCAGCGCATCGCCAAGCAGTTCCGTGCGCGCGTGAGTTCGCAGCTGGTGGACCTGCTCTCCGAGAACCCGAAGGCGCTCTCCATGGAGGGCGTGGAGCGCGAGACCACCATCCTGTTCGGCGACCTGGCGGGCTTCACCACCATCAGCGAGAAGCTGGGCGGCGCTGAGGTGGTCAAGACGCTGAACCTGTACATGGGCGCCATGACGCGCGAGCTGACCGTGGAGCACGCGTACGTGAACAAGTTCCTGGGCGACGGTCTGCTGGCCTTCTGGAGCGCCTTCGCGCCGGAGCCTCGGCAGCGCGAATACGCCGTGAAGGCCGCGCTCAACTGCCAGCGGCTGGTCACGGAGATCGGCGCGCGACCCGACCGCGCCGGCCTCCCGCCCATCACGCTGCGGCTGGGCATCGCCACGGGCAAGGTGGTCATCGGCGACTGCGGCGCGCCGCCCGACCTGAACGACTACACGGTGATCGGCGACGCCGTGAACCTGGCCAGCCGTCTGGAAAGCGCCAACAAGCAGTTCGGCACACGCATCCTGGTGGACGGACGCACTGCGGAGGGGGCGCGGGAGGCCGGCCTGCCGCTGTGCCATCTGGGCCGCGTGGTGGTGGTGGGGCAGAGCGTGCCGGTGGAGGTGGCGGAGGTGTGTCTGGAGGCCGATCCGACGGAGCGCATCCGCATGACGGAGGAGGCGGTGCAGGCCTTTGCGCGAGCGGACTTCGACCAGGCGCGGAGGGCGTTTGCGGCGCTGGAGGCGCGTTTTGGCGCCAGCAAGACGGCGCATGCGTTCCTGGAGGCCATGGACAATCCGGAGGATCGCCGCGACGGCGTCCTGCGGCTGCGCGCCAAGTGACGCGTCAGGCCAGTCGCTTCAGGATGATGGCGGTGCGGTCGTCGGCGGCGGGCGCGCCGGCGCACCACTTGCGCATGGACTCGTTGCACGCCGAAAGGATCTGGGCGGCGGACGCGTCGCGCATGCGCCTCACCAGAGCTTCCGCGCGCTCCTGCTGCCATTGCTCGCGGCCCGGGCCCTCGCTCTCGAAGTAGCCGTCGGTGAGCGCCAGCAGCAGGTCGCCGGGGGCCATGGTGATGAGCGTGCGATCCGCGGGCACGTCGTCCGGCACCACGCCCATGGGCGGCAGGTCGGTGGGCAGGGTGACGAAGGTGTCCGTGGCGCGGACATAGTGCAGGATGGGCCCCTGACCGGCCGCGATGCACTCCACCTGTCCGTCGGAGAGGCGCACGCGCGCGTACCAGCCCGTGACGAATCGGCCCATGGGCAGGTCCTGGCACAGCTGGCGATTGGTCTCGCCCACGATGCGCGGCATGGGTTCGTCCAGACGCAGTCCCAGGCGAAGCATGGCGCGCGCCTGCATGGCCGAGAGGGCGCTGCCGATGCCGTGCCCGGTGGCGTCCGCCACCAGCAGCACCAGCTCGTCGGCTGGATCCTCGGGCGCCACGATCCGGCCCTTGCTCAGAGGCACCACGTCGTACGCGTCGCCGCCGCACTGCTCGGCGGGCTCGCTGGCCGCGGCCACCTGCCATCCGGGCACCTCCGGGAGGGCCGTGGGGAAGCTGCTCTGCTGGATGCTTCGCGCCGCCATGAGGTCGCGCTCCATCCGCTCGCGCGCCACGCGGTCCTCGATGAGTCGCCCGCGACGGATGGCCACCGCGGCCTGCGCGGCCAGACCGGCGGCCAGATGCTCGTCCACGGGTCGGAAGGCGCCGCCGCGTCGGTTGAGCACCTGCGCCACGCCCACCAGGTTTCCCTCGTGGTCGAGCAGCGGCACCGCCAGGATGGTCCGCGTGCGGAACCCGGTCCGCAGGTCCACCTCCCGGTTGAAGCGTTCGTCGGCGTAGGCGTCGGGGATGTTGACGACGGCACGGGTGGTGGCCGCCGCGCCTGCGATCCCGCGGCTGGCGGGAATGCGGATCACGCCGGGGCCCTCCTTGCCGCCCAGCCCGTGCGCCACCTGCGTGAAGAGCTCCTCGGCGGCGGCGTCGAACTCGAAGACGGTGGCGCGTTCGGCGTCCAGCAGGTCGCGCAGCGCGTCGATCACGGTGGAGAGCACCTCCGCCAGGTCCGCGGTCTCGGCAAGGCGCCGTGACACGGCCAGCAGCTTGGCCACCGCGTCCGGCGGCAGGTCGCGCAGGTCCGGCTCCGGCGGGGTGGCTGGACGGCTGCCCATGCGCTCAGCGCAGCGATCGGCCACCGAAGACCGCCGACGCTCCCAGATGGTCGGCGATGCGCAGCAGCTGGTTGTACTTGGCGTTGCGGTCGCTGCGGCAGGGAGCGCCGGTCTTGATCTGGCCGCAGTTGGTGGCCACGGCCAGGTCGGCGATGGTGTCGTCCTCGGTCTCGCCGCTTCGGTGGCTGAGGATGGCGCGGTATCCCGCGCGGTGCGCCATCTCCACGGCCTGCAGCGTCTCGGTGAGCGTGCCGATCTGGTTCACCTTCACCAGGATGGCGTTGGCGCAGCGCTCGCGGATGCCCTTGGCCAGGAACTCCGGGTTGGTGACGAAGAGGTCGTCGCCCACCAGCTGGACAGTGCCTCCCAGCTTGGCGGTGAGCGCCTTCCAGCCCGCCCAGTCGTCCTCCGCCAGGCCGTCCTCGATGCTGCGGATGGGCCACTTGCGGCACCAGCCCGCCCACAGGTCCACCATCTCGTCGCTGGAGAGCACGCGGTCGGGCGCGCTCTTGAACAGCCGGTAGCCCTTGCGCTTGGCCTTCTTCGCCTCGTTGGCCAGCTCGCTGGTGGCCGGATCCAGGCAGATCACCACCTGACGGCCCAGGTCGTAGCCGGACTTCTCCACGGCTTCCGCGATGAGTTCGCAGGCGTCCTCGTTGCGCTTGAGGTTGGGCGCGAAGCCGCCCTCGTCGCCCACGGCGGTGGAGAGATGCCGGTCGTGCAGCACGTCCTTGAGCGCGTGGTAGATCTCCGTGCCCGCTCGCAGCGCGTCCTCGAAGGTGTCGAAGCCCACCGGCTGCACCATGAACTCCTGGAAGTCCACGGTGTTGTCGGCGTGCTTGCCGCCGTTGAGGATGTTCATCATGGGCGCCGGAAGCACGTGCGCGTGCGCGCCGCCCAGGTAGCGCCAGAGCGGGAGCTGGCTGGCGCGCGCGGCCGCGTGCGCCACGGCCATGCTCACGCCCAGGATGGCGTTGGCGCCCAGCTTGGCCTTGTTGGAGGTGCCGTCCAGGTCCAGCATCAGCCGGTCCACGGCGGGCTGCTCGCGCGCGTCCATGCCGCCCAGCGCCGGTCCGATCACCTGGTTCACGTTGCGCACGGCCTTGGAGACGCCCTTGCCGCGCCAGCGCTTCCGATCGCCGTCCCGCAGCTCCACCGCCTCGTGCTCGCCGGTGCTGGCGCCGCTGGGAACCGCCGCACGGCCCGCCGCACCTCCGGCCAGCACCACCTCGCATTCCAGCGTGGGGTTGCCGCGGCTGTCCAGGATCTGGCGGGCGTGGACCGAGTCGATCGAGAAGTTCATGAGGGGTTCTCCGGTGGGATTCGAAGTGTACGGACGGCGCGTCAGCAGGCCGGGAAGCGGGGGGCTTGGCCGCGCAGCACCGCCACCACGTCGCGCACCACCCAGCTCATGCGCTCCATGGCCGAACGCGTGCGGCTGGCCAGATGCGGCGAAAGGTGGGCGTTGGGCAGGCCGAGCAGGGGGTGGCGGTCGGTGAAGGGCTCCGGCTCGTGCACGTCCAGCAGCGCCTGGGCGCCGGGGTGGCCGCGCAGGAAGTCGGCCAGCGCCGGATGGTCCATCACGAAGCCGCGGCAGGTGTTCAGCAGCAGCACCTCCGGCCGCATCCGCCGAAGGAGATCCGCGGACACGAATCCGCGATTCGACGGCCGACCGTCGATGTGGAGGGTGATCACGTCACTTCGCTCGAAGAGTTCCGCGGCGGAGACGGACGCCGCCTGGTGGCGCCGCGAGGGCTGGATGTCCAGGAGGTCGTGGTAGAGCGTCCGGAATCCGATCGCCTGCGCCACCTGGGCCACACGCGAGCCGATGCGGCCCAGTCCCAGGATGCCCAGCGTCCGCTCGTCCATCTGGGTCTGGCCGCACACTTCCTGACGGATGCGCTCCCATGCGTCCGCGTCCACCGGCCGCTCCAGGAAGAGGCGAGGGCGGAGCGCGTCGCAGAGCAGGCACAGCACGTACTCCACCACCGCCTGCGTGTTGGCGTCGGGGGTGTGCACCACCCGGACGCCTCGGGCGCGGCAGGCCTCCAGATCGATGTTGTCCAGTCCCACGCCGGCTCGTCCCACCACCTGAAGCCGCGGCAGTCGACCGAGCAGCGCGGCATCCACGCGGGTGTGGGTGCGCACCACCAGCGCGGTGGCCTGCGGCGCAGCGGAAGCGAAAGATCCACCCTCCGGCGGGGCCTGCAGGGCCGTGGTCTCGCCCTGTAACCACGCCATGGCGGCGGGGGCGAGAGGTTCGGTCACAAGGACGGGGCCTTCCATGCAGCCGGGAAGGTAGCGGCCGGGACCGAAATGTCGGTTTTCGGCCCTTGGAGGCTTGCGCCTGCTTCCGGCCATGCCACCTTGGCGACATGCGGCCATGGCCGCGCGCGTACTTGAGCCGCAGAGAGGGAACAGAGAGGGATCCTTGAAGGCATCGCTGCACATCGCCATGCTCCTGTCGGCGGGAGCCACCCACATTGCCCTGGCGGCCGGTGACGGCGGACTGGCTTCCTTGCAGGCTCGCCTTGGATCCTCGTGCCCAACGGGTTCCGGCATCGGCATCGTGCAGGTGGAGGCGCCCATGACGGGCGGCGGTTCCGACTACGCGCCCAACCTGACGCTCTCCGACTTCGCCGGCAAGAACGTGATCCTGGCCACGCAGCCTGCGGTGGCCGGCTGGCACGGCACCAACGTGGCGCAGCGACTCTACGGATCCGGCATGTCCATGGCCCGAGGTGCCACGGACGTGTGGGTCTACAACCTCAACTCGTGGCTCACGGACCTGCTCAAGCTGGGCACCGGTTCCACGCCCGCGGCCAGTCCCAGCACGCTGGTGCGCGTGATGAACCACTCGTGGCTTGGCAGCTACGGCGCCGGCATGGAGGCGTACGACCGCGAGGCCGTGCGCCGGCTGGACTACCAGATGACGCGCGACGGCATCCTGGCCACCTGCGGTGAGAACAACGGCGCCGGCAGCGTGCGCGCGCCCATGATGGCGGACACCTTCAACGGCGTGAGCGTGGGCCGCGCCGACCTGCAGCACTCGGCCGGTGACACCGGCAGCGCCAGCGACTCGCCGGGCCGCATGAAGCCCGACCTGGTGGCGCCCGGGCAGTTCACCAGCTTCTCCACCGCCACGGTGGGCTCCGCCGCGGCGCTGCTCTTCGAGGTGCTGAAGGATCCGACGTACGCGGCGTTGAGCAACGCCCAGCGTGCGCAGGTGGCCAAGGTCTGCCTGCTGGGCGGTGCTGATCGCGCCGCGCCATGGACCAACAACGCGCCAGTGTCCGGAGCTTCGCGTGGCGTGGCCATCAAGCCGCTGGACGCCATGCGCGGCTGTGGCGAACTCAACGTGGACACGGCGCACCGGATGCTCACCGCCACCCGCGTGAACGGCGCGGCCGGCGCCACCGCCGCCTCGCCCTCGGAACCCTGGGGCTGGGGCACCGCCACGCTCTCCGCCTTGGGCAAGTCCTACTGGCGCTTCCGCCTCTACCAGCCGCAGCCGCAGCTGGACATCACGCTGACCTGGCCGCGCAACGTCACCAGCACGGCCACCAGCTTCACGGTGGCCAACCTGAACATGCGCCTCACCCGCTCGCTGGGCGGCGGTTCCACGCTGATTCCGCTGGAAGGGGAGGCCGGCGCCGCCACCTTCGAGGCGGGCAACGTCTCCAGCCAGTCCGGGGTGGACAACGTGGAGGTGATTCACGCGGTGAACCTGCAGCCTGGCGAGTACACGCTGGAGGTGTCCCGCGCAGACGCCGGCACCGCCATGATCGGCTATCTGGGCTGGAGCACGCCCTCCGGCGGCTTCGGCATGGAGGGCGACGTGGACGGCAACGGCCTTGTGGACTACGGCGATCTGGCCTTCGCCATGCTCAGCTACGGAGCCGACGATCCGCTCTGCGACATGGACGCCAACGGCCTGGTGGACTACGGCGACATCGCCATCATCCTGCTCGACTTCAACTGACGCGGCCGCTCGTACACTGGGTGGCGTGACGGCCGACGCGCGGGAACGCCTGCAACTGTGGTCGATCGCCGGCGTGCTGGCGGCCTGCCTGCTCTGGCCGCTCTGGCTGGTGGTGCGAGGTGCCCTGCAGACCGTGGACGGCGGCGGCTGGACCGTGCATCATCTGCTTTCGGTGTTCCAGGATCCCGCCACGCGCGGCGGGCTGCTGCAGTCGCTGGGCATCGCGGCGGCGGTGACGGTGGGCACCTTCCTTCTCTCCATGCCGCTGGCGCTGGTGGTGTCCCGGTTGAAGTTCCCCGGGCGCGGACCGCTCTCGGCGGCGCTGCTCCTGCCCATGATCCTGCCGCCCTTCGTGGGAGCGATCGGCCTGCGCCACCTGCTGGGGCGCGAAGGTGCCGTGAACGCCCTGCTGGTGGGCACCGGACTGGCAAGCGAGGGCGTGGACTTCCTGGGTCGTGGCGGCGTCTGGGCGGTGGTGCTGCTGGAGACGCTCTCGCTCTATCCCATCGTCTACCTCAACCTGTTGGCGGCACTGTCCAACGTGGATCCGGCGCTGGAGGAGGCGGCCGCCGGCCTGGGAGCGGGTGCGTGGACGCGTTTCCGCCGCGTGACGCTTCCGCTGGTGCGCCCGGGCGCGTTCGCGGGCTGCGCCATCGTGCTCATCTGGAGCTTCACCGAACTGGGCACGCCGCTCATGTTCGAGTGCCGCCAGCTCACCAGCGTGCAGATCTTCGAGGGTCTGAAGGAGATGGAGTCCAGCCGCCGGCCGTACGCGCTGGTGGCGGTGATGCTGGTGCTGGCCCTGGGCCTGTACGCGCTGGGGCGGGCGGGAGCCGGCGGTTCGACCGGGCTCATGCACGCCAAGGCGGGCGGCGTGCGTGGGGAGCGGGTGCCGGGGCGCTGGGGTGTGGCGGGCTGCTGGGCGTTGCTGGGCGGCGTGGCGTGCGTGGCCGCGCTGCCGCACGTGGGGACGGTGCTCGCCAGCTTGAGCGCGCCCGGCCAGTGGTACGGCACCGTCCTTCCGCGAAGCTTGACCCTGGAGGGCTGGCGCGATGCGCTGACGCATCCGCTGGCGGTGGGCAGCATCCGCAACAGCCTGCTGCTCTCCATGGCCGCCACGCTGGTGGCGGTGGCGGTGGGGTTCGGGGTGGCGCGCCTCTCGGTGCGTGGCAGGGTGCGCGGGCGGGGGGCGCTGGACACGCTGGCCATGCTGCCGCTGGCGGTGCCGGGCCTGGTGATGGCGTTCGGATTCGTGGCCATGACCCTGGAGTGGCCCTTCGGCGGGCGCATGCCGGGCTGGATGGCCTGGTGGATGCAGCCGTTGCTGCCCGGATCGTGGTTCGCCTGGCTCTGGGAGGCGCCGCTGCGGCCGCTGGCGGACGTGCTGGGCGCGCACCCAAACCCGTTTCCGCTGCTGGCCGTGGCCTACGCCATCCGTCGCATGCCCTACGTGGTCCGGAGCGCCACCGCGGGGCTGCAGCAGACCAGCGTCACGCTGGAGGAGGCGGCTCGTGGGCTGGGGGCTTCGCGTTGGCGCGTGACCCGCCGCATCGTGCTGCCGCTGGTGGCGGCCCATCTGGTGGCGGGGGCCATCCTGGCGTTCAGCTTCTGCATGCTGGAGGTGAGCGACGGCCTGCTGCTGGCGCAGCGGGAGCGCGACTACCCGGTGACCAAGGCCATCTTCACGCTGTACGACCGGCTGGGTGACGGCGAGATGATCGCCAGCGCCATGGGGGTTTGGGCGATGGCGCTGCTGGCGGTGGCGCTGCTGGCCGCCAGCGCCGTGATCGGGCGCCGCATGGGCGCGCTGTTCCGCGGCGCGGCCTGACCGCGCGACCGCCCGGAAAGCCTTGTCTATACTCGGCCCATGCCCTACTCCCTGAGTCCCGACGAGACCTACGGCCTCGACGTCGAGACCACCGAATACCTGAAGGACCATGTGCAGGCGCCCGACCGCTGGGTGCTCAACTTCGGACCGCAGCATCCGGCCACGCACACCACGCTGCGCATCGTGCTGGAGCTGGACGGCGAGCGCGTGGCGCGCGCCACCCCGCACGTCGGCTACCTGCACTCGGGCTTCGAGAAGCTGGGCGAGCACCACGACTGGAACCAGTACGTGTGCACCGCCAGCCGCATGGACTACGTCAGTCCCATCGTGAACGACATCGCGTGGCACCACGCGGTGGAGACGCTGTTCGGCATCGACGTGACCCCGCGCTGCAAGGTGGTCCGAACCATCATGGCGGAGCTGGGCCGCATCCAGAACCACCTGCTGTGCATCGGCGCCGCCGGTCTGGACCTGGGCGCCTTCACGGGCTTCCTCTACGGCTTCAACGAGCGTGAATTCATCTACGACATCGTGGAGTACATCAGCGGCCAGCGCTTCCATCCGGACTGGACGCGGGTGGGCGGCGCCTGGCGCGACCTGCCGGACGACGACACCTTCCGCCGCATGGTGCGCAACTTCATCGACGTGCGACTGGCCAAGGCCATCACGGACCTGGAGACGCTGCTGAACCGCAACCGCATCTTCCGGGACCGTCTGGAGGGCGTGGGCACCATCAGCCGCGAGGACGCCGTCGCATGGAGCCTGACCGGTCCCATGGCGCGCGCCAGCGGCGTGCGCCGCGACCTCCGCAAGGACGAGCCGTACATGTGCTACGCGGGCAACTGGGACGGCGAGGGCGCCGACCCGGTGAAGTTCAGCGTGGCGCTGGGCAGCAAGGGCGACTGCTTCGAGCGCTACCTGGTGCGCATGGAGGAAGTGAAGCAGAGCGCCAAGATCATCGACCAGCTCATCGACCGCATTCCCAAGGGACCCATGAACGTGGGCGCCGACTCGAAGGCCGTGATCCCACCCAAGGGCGACGTCTACGGCAGCATCGAGGGCACCATCCAGCTGTTCGAGCTGGTGATGCACAACCGCGGCTGGGACGTGCCCGTGGCCGAGACCTACACCGCCATCGAGAGCCCCAACGGCGAACTGGGCTTCTTTCTGGTGGGCGCCGGCGGCAAGTACCCCTGGCGCGTGCGCTGCCGCCCGCCGTGCTTCATCAACTACTCGGTGTTCCCCAAGCTCATCGAGGGTCACCAGCTGGCCGACGTGGTGGCCGTGATCGGAAGCATCAACGTCATCGCGGCCGAACTGGACCGCTGAACAAGGACCGAACCCGCCCATGGCCTGGACCGCCAAACCCTCCGCCACGCAGCGCATCGAGCGCCGCGCACAGCCCTACCTGACGGACGCCCTCAAGCAGAAGTGGACGCAGGAGATCCTGCCGAAGTACGCCACGAAGCACGGGGCGCTCATGCCCATCCTGCACGAGGTGCAGCACGCCCACCGGCACATCCCGTACCAGGCCATGATCGAGATCGCCCAGTTCCTGGGTATCACGCCGGCCGACGTGCTGGACACGGTGACCTTCTACGAGGAGTTCACCACCGAGAAGACCGGCGAGTGCGTGATCGGCATCTGCCAGAGCATCGCCTGCGAGGTCTGCGGTCATCAGAAGCTGCTGGATCATGTGCGGCGCAGGCTGGATCTGGAGCCGCACGAGACCACCGACGACGGCAAGTTCACCCTGCTCACGCTGGAGTGCCTGGGCAGCTGCGACACCGCGCCGGTGGCGCTCTTTGGCGAGACGCTGCACGAGAACCTGACCGTCGAGAAGGTCGACGCGCTGATCGACCAGGCGAAGGCCGGCAAGGCCGCGCACGGCCACGCATGAGCGGCGGCCGTTCCAGCCAGGAGCCCGGCATCGCCCGAAGCGTGGGCCAGGCCGTGGGCATCGTCTGGAACGCCATCCGGACCCCCGTGGGCCCCGAGACCGTGGAAGTGAACCGCCGCACCGAGACGCTGCAGGAAGGCGGCCTCACCATGCGGCGCACGACGATCGACGAAGTGGTGGTGCATCCGCCGCAGACGCAGAACCCCTGAACGCATTCCCCATGAAGCTCACCGAACCCGTCCTCACCAAGCGCATCCCCGGCGGCCTCTTCGGCGACGCCAAGCAGCGTCGCACCATCGGCTTCGACGACTACGTGAAGAGCGGCGGCTACAAGGCGCTGGAGAAGGCGCTGGCCATGGAACCGCAGGCGGTGGTGAGCATGGTGAAGGACGCCGTGGTGCGCGGCCGCGGCGGCGCAGGCTTCCCGGCGGGCCTGAAGTGGAGCTTCCTGGCGCCCATCGACGGCGGCCGTCGCTATCTGGCCATCAACTGCGACGAGGCGGAGCCCGGCACGTTCAAGGACCGGCTGCTGGTGGACTTCGACCCGCATCAGGTGCTGGAAGGCATCGCCATCGCCTGCTGGGCCTGCCAGCTGGACACGGCGTACTTCTTCATCCGCGGCGAGTACCACCACCAGGCCAAGGTGATGCAGAAGGCCATCGAGGAGGCGTACGCCGGCGGCATCTTCGGCACGCAGGGCCTGATGAAGGGCAAGGTGAAGTTCGCGGTGGACTGCCACCTGCATCGCAGCGCCGGCGCGTACATCTGCGGCGAGGAGACCGGACTGCTGGAGGCCATCGAGGGCAAGCGCGCATGGCCGCGCATCAAGCCGCCGTTCCCGGCGGTGAAGGGCCTGTTCGGCCGGCCCACCATCGTCAACAACGTGGAGACCCTGGCGGCCGCCGTGCACGTGGTGGAGCGCGGCGTGGAGTGGTGGAAGGGGATCGGCGTGCAGAGCCGCTTCCCGGGCGGGATGCCCAGCTTCGGGCCCAAGTTGATGGGTGTGAGCGGGCACGTGAACCGCCCCGGGGTGTACGAGGCGCCGCTGGGTGTGAAGTTGAGCACGCTGGTGAACGACTACTGCGGCGGCATGCGCAACGGCAAGAAGTTCAAGGGCGCGATCGCCGGCGGCGTGAGCATGGGTGTGCTGGGCGCCGACCAGTTCGACGCGCCGATGGACTTCGACATCGGTCGTGAGTTCCAGGTGCTGGGCCTGGGCACCGCGTGCCCCACCGTGTTCGACGAGGACACCGACATGGTGGCCGTGGCGCGCAACATCGCGCGCTTCTTCAAGAACGAGAGCTGCGGTCAGTGCACGCCGTGCCGCGAGGGCAGCGGCTGGATGCTGAAGACGCTGATGCGCATCGAGCGCGGCGACGGCACCAGCGCCGATCTGGATCTGCTGCTGGAGGTGGCGGGAAGCATGGGCCTGACGCCGGGCACCACCATCTGCGGCCTGGCCGACGGCAACAACTGGGCCGTGCGCACCATCGTGAACAAGTTCCGTGGCGAGTTCGAGGCGCGCGTGAAGCCGAAGTTTGTGCCGGTGTATGTGACGGCAGGGCGGTAGCGCTGCGAAGCCACTTGGGGTTCGCTCGGACGGACCCGTCGCTTCTCGCGAGCGGTGCTGTACGATCCGTCGCATGACCGATGTCCGCGCCGGGCGGGAGCAGGCCCTAGCCGATCCCGTCGAACTGCTGCACGAGGGCCGGATTCCGGAGCCGGACGCGCGATGGCTCCACGCCGTGCTGGTGC
>CAZKHO010000022.1:0-24030 GCA_964552505.1 uncultured Bifidobacterium sp.
CCCTCCAAGGACGGGAAGCCCGAGGGCGAGTCCCTCTACGCGTGGGATCGGGCCGGCGTGGTGATGAAGTTGGATCCCCGCTCAGGCCAGGTGCGCTGGACCTCGGCGGCGGTCACGGATCGGGACAAGCGCGGATTCCTGGACGTACTCCCTGCCACGATTCGCGTCCGCGCCTCCAACCCAGACGGCGCGACGGGTTCGGATGCCTCCGCTTCGGACAGCCGGCCGGTGGTGATCGGGCTTGGTGCGGTCTCCTGCCTTGCGCTTGACGATCGTTCCGGCCTGGAGGAGGGCTGGACGCCGTACCGACGCATCCCCTCCACGGAAGCGGTGCCCGCGGGGAGCGACTTCGTGTATGGGAGCCGCTCCGGCGAGGTGGTCTGGATCACCTTCCGCGAGGAGGTGGTTCCCTCTCGGGAGCACCCCGCCGCCTCGAAGGCCCCCAAGATCGCCGCGATCCACGTGCTGCCGCTGGAACTCCACGCGCACGGGCTGCGCGGACCCATCCAGGTGGCGCCCGTCGTGGCCGCAGGACGCGTGCTGGCGTGCACCACATCCGGACGTGTGGCCTGCTTTGCGGCGGAGACTCGACGGCTGGTGTGGCAGATGGACGTGCCCGGGGGCGTGGTGGCCTCTCCCGCCGTCGCCGGCGACCGTGCATTCATCGCCTCCCGTGACCAGTACCTGCGTTGCGTGGATCTGACCACCTCCAATCCCGGAGGTGCGGTGCTGTGGAAGTGGTTCACCGAGACCCCTCTGGAGCGACCGCCGTTCATCTCCGGCAATCTCCTGACCATCCATGTGGATGGCCGTGGACTGGTGGCCCTGGACGCGAATCCGTCCAACGCGGCTCTCACCCGGGATCCCCTGTGGACCTCGAAGGCGACGGGTGACGCCATCACCTGCACGCAGGACGGGTTGCTGACGTGGGATGCGGAGTCCCACACGCTGAGCCTGGTCGAGACCGAGACGGGCGCCGTCCGCGAGTCGCTGATCCTTGACGACGTGGCCATCGTGAAGGCCACCGCGCCCACCAATGGCGAGATCCTTCTGGTGGCCGCAGATGGCCGCGTGCAGCGATGCGCCCCCCTGCATCCGCTGCTGCAGCCCGCCAAGAGCGCCGCTCCGGCCCCGGTGGGTGATGCGGCCGCCTCGGCATCAGGTGAAGTCACCACCCCCGCTGAGGCGCCCGCCTCCGAGAAGCCCTCCGGCGACGCGCCGGGCCGCTGATCCATGACGGCTGGTCCGACACGGCGGGCGCTGCTCTCGGTCAGCGACAAGCGGGATCTGCTGCCATTTGCGAAGGCGCTGGCAGGACTTGGATTCGAACTGATCTCCACCGGCGGCACCGCGAGGACACTGGCGGAGGCAGGACTGCCGGTGACGCCGGTGGACCGAGTGACGGGATTCCCCGAGATGCTGGATGGCCGCGTCAAGACGCTGCACCCGATGGTGCACGGCGGCCTGCTGGGCCGGACCGATCTTCCCGCACACCGAGACGCCATGAAGGCGCACGGCATCGAGCCCATCGAGCTGCTCTGCGTGAACCTGTATCCCTTTGCGGCCACCATCGCTCGACCGGACGCGGGCTTCGAGGAGTGCATCGAGCAGATCGACATCGGTGGACCCGCCATGATCCGCAGCGCGGCCAAGAACCACGCCCTGGTCACGGTGGTGACCGACCCGGCGCAGTATGACCGCGTGATCGAGGCGCTTCGGCGAGGCGAGGGACGCACCGACGAGGCGCTGCGGCGCGAACTGGCGGCGGAGGCGTTTGCACACACCGCGCGCTACGACGCCACGATCGCGTCGTGGATGCAGGGTCCTGGAGAGATGTTCCCTCGCACGCTGGAGCTGCGGTTCACCCGCGTCAGCAGCCTGCGGTACGGCGAGAACCCGCACCAGCGCGCGGCGGTGTACCGCGACGCCTCGGACGGCGATCCGGGCGTGGTGGACGCCCGCGTGGTGGAGGGCAAGCCGCTCAGCTACAACAACATCCTGGACGCCGGCGCGGCGCTGGACCTGGCCGCGGACCTTCGCGCCCTGCCCGGAGCGCGCGCGGCGGCGTGCGTGATCAAGCACACCAATCCCTGCGGCGCGGCCGTGGGTGCCGACGCAGCGGAGGCGTTCGATCGCGCGTACGCCGGCGACCCGCTGGCGGCCTACGGAGGCATCGTGGCCATCGCGGGAACCGTGGACGCGGCCATGGCCGAGCGCATCGCCAAGCCTGACCGCTTCCTGGAAGTGGTGGTGGCGGACGCGTTCGACGACGCCGCGGTGACCACGCTGGCCGCGCGCTGGAAGAACGTGCGCCTGATCGCCACCGGCGCCCGGGCGGGACGCCACGCCGGAACCCCTCGACTGCTCCGCAGCGTGCCGGGAGGACTTCTGGTGCAGGAGGCCGACCTGGTGCCGGTGGATGCCGGCGCACTGCAGCACGCCGCGGGCCCCGCGCCCACCGACGCGATGCGCGCGGATGCCGCCTTCCTGGCCCTGGTGAGCAAGCACCTGAAGAGCAACGCCGTCTGCATCGGCGGCGGTGGCGCGTTGTGGGGCGCGGGCGCCGGTCAGATGGACCGCGTGGCGGCCTGCAGGCATGCGGTGGAGAAGGCGTCCGCGCGCCTGAAGGCGCCCGGCAAGATCGTCCCGGTGGCCGCCAGTGACGCGTTCTTCCCGTTCAACGACGGTCCGCGGGCCCTGATCGACGCGGGCGTGGGGTGCCTGGTGCACCCGGGCGGCAGCAAGCGTGACGCCGACACGGAAGCGCTGTGCCAGGAGCGCGGCGTGACGCTGCTCATCAGCGGCGTGCGCCACTTCCGCCACTGATCGACTCGACGACCCCCAAACGAAGCGGCGCGCCCCGGTGGAGCGCGCCGCACCAGTGCACCGTGGCCCTCAGGATCACTTGTTGGCGTCGTTCGGATCCGACGGCGGCTTCAGGCCCTTCTGCGACTTGCCCTTCGCCTTGGTGCCGGCGGCCTTGTCGCCGGGCTTGTCCGCAGCCTTCGCATCGCCGCCGCCCTTCTTGGCCGGCATGGGGAACTGGCTCACGGACTCCGGCTTGAGGAACAGGTAGTAGAGGGTGCCGTTGGCCACCTCGTCGCCGGCCAGGATCTTGGCGGCAGGACCGATGCCCATGTAGATGTCGGCGCGGCCCGGGGCGCGGATGGCGCCACCGGTGTCCTGATCCAGCATGAACTGGCGGAAAGGCACCGTCTTCCCGGACAGCTCCGGGATGGTGGTGTCCACCATCACCACGCCGCCGCGCGGATAGACCTGCTTGTCGGTGGCGAGCGTCTCCTTCTCGGTCACCTTGAAGCCCAGCGAACCGGCGGGCCACTGGTCGCCTTCGTAGGCGGCGAAGAAGACCATGTTCTCGTTTCGCCAGATCAGCTCCTGCACCTTCGCGGGATCCTTCTGGTACGCCATCTCGATGCCGCGCAGGGAGGGGCTCTGGTCCTTGGGGATGAGGCCGGCGTCGCGACAGCCGTAGCCCAGCGAGGCGTACTTGCCGCCGGTCTTGCCGGCGTAGCCCACGAAGAACGGCTTGCCGTCCGGCAGCAGGATCTTGGCGCTGCCGTTGACCTGGATGATGTACACGTCCAGCGGCGAGGAGAGCCAGACCAGTTCGCTGCCCTTGAAGGCGCCGCTCTCCTCCAGCTGGCGGCGCGCGGGCCACGGCTTGATGGAGCCGTCCGCCGCGCGCTGGCCCTGCGGCTCGCCCGTGGCGGGATCCGTGACCAGACTGTCCGGCCGCTTGTAGAGCGGGTACTTGAACTCCGCGGTCTGCTTCAGGCTTCCCTTGAACTCCGGCGTGCAGTAGCCGGTGAAGCGGACACCGCCCTTGCCGTTCCAGCCCACGGTCTGCCAGACGTCGAAGTGCTGCTTGAGTGCACCCACGAACGACGCCTCGTCCTTGCTGTCGTGGAGGATCTGCTGGAACGCCACCACGCTTGCGGCGGCCTGGTCACCCGTGCAGACCTGCATGAACGGGAAGAACTTGCGGCTGCCGGGCTTGCCGAACCAGTCGATGCTCTGGCGGACCGCCGCGTCCAGATTGGGGCCGCGCGATCGCCATGCGGCGCCCACATCGGGCCACTGGGACGCATCCAACTTCTTCAGTGCGCACTCGCCGGGGCCGAGCTGGCGCTCCACATCCTCGACGGGCTTGACGGGCTCCTCGGTCTTGCAGCCTGCCAGCAGGCCGGCGAGGGCGAGAGGAACGATGACGGCGAAGGCCCGAAGGGCCCGGGGGCTGCATCCTTGCATGGGCGGGAAATTACACGGGTTTCCCGAACCGGGGAGGGTTCGGCTACCATCGTTCCCATGGTCCTCCACTCGCTTCACCCCCACGCCCTGCTGGCCGGCTTCTTCAATCTGGGCGGCTGGGAACTGCTCGTTCTGGCGCTGATCGCCCTGCTGCTGTTCGGCAAGCGCCTGCCCGACGTGGCCCGGAGCGTGGGCAAGAGCGTGACGGAGTTCAAGAAGGGCCTCAACGAGGTCACGGCCGAGGTTCGCGAGCCGGCCGACCCCGCGAATTCGCCCACCCGACTCCCCTCCGGTGACGCCAACGCGGTGGCCCGGGGCCAGACTCAGGACGCCGGCAAGGCCTGATCCGGCGGCAAACGCCGGGCTTGGGGCGGTGGCTTTTCAGGCCCGTTTCGGTACGATCTTCCTCCCTCGGGCGATTAGCTCAGCTGGCTAGAGCGCACGGATCACACCCGTGAGGTCGAGGGTTCGAGTCCCCCATCGCCCACTGCACCAAGGCCGAAGGCACCTGCCCTCGGCCTTGCGTCGTTTTGGGCCGGTCCCCCATGGCCGGAACGCCGCCTTCAGCGGGCGCCCGGGGTGGCGTGGACCGAGATCGCTTCGACGGACGGCTTCGATCGCGCATCCAGGACCTCGATCCGCAGCAGGGCCGCGCTGGTCGCAGGCACCCGGACGATCCGCGTGCGACCGATGGTGGTGCCCTGCGCGATCACACGCCATGCGGCCGCCGGCGAGACCGAACCCCCGCTCCCCTGCTGATCCGGCACGCTGATCCGGAACCTTCGCACTCGCTGCCCCTGCTCGATGGCCTCGCCCAGCACGACGCGGTTCCATGTCCTGGACGGATCCAGCGTCAGCTCGACGAGGCAGGTGCGTGCATCCGACGCCACGTCCCGACGCGCGCGCACCAGGTCCGTGCCCGCGCCGTAGGTGGCGTCGATCAGGTGTCGCATGCCCGCCGCGGCCTCGGCGTCGCGCTCGTGGATCAGACCACGCCGGTCCACGGGGAAGTTGAGGAGCAGGTTGGCGTTGTGGCCCACGCTGCGCTCCCAGAGGTCGAAGAGCTGCTGGGGTGTCTTCACGCGATCCAGGTCCGCGTCGTGATGGAACCAGCCCGGGCGGATGCTGACGTCGCACTCGGCGGGAATCCAGGCGGCGCCACCCTCGTCACCCTGGTTCAGGCTCTGGGTGGAGGGTGGGTTGTCGGAACCACGACCATGACCTGCGGCGTCCAGCGTGCACCAGTTCGTCTCGCCCGCCCAGCCTTCCTCGTTGCCCACCCAGCGGATGTCGGGGCCCACGTCGCTGAAGATCACGGCGTCGGGCTGGAGCCGGCGCACCTCGCGCTCGAAGGAGGCGAAGTCGTAGATCTGGCGCCGGCCGTCGGGGCCTTCGCCGCAGGCTCCGTCGAACCAGACCTCGTGCACCGGCCCGTAGTTGGAGAGCACCTCGGAGAGCTGCTGCCGGAAGATGCGGTTGTAGGGCTCGCCCGTTCCGTAGGCGGGGTTGTGCCGATCCCAGGGCGAGAGGTACACGCCGAACTTCAGGCCCTGCTCGCGGCATGCGTCGCTCAGCTCTCGCAGCACGTCGCCGCGGCCCTGCTTCCACGGGCTGGACTTCACCGAGTGCGTGCCGAACGCCGTGGGCCAGAGGCAGAAGCCGTCGTGATGCTTGGCGGTGATCACCACGCCGCGGGCGCCCGCCTGCTTCAGCACGCGCACCCACTGACGGGCGTCCAACTGCGTGGGCTGGAACACCGACTCGGGCTCGTCGCCCTGTCCCCATTCGCGGTCCGTGAAGGTGTTGGGGCCGAAGTGGATGAAGGCGTTGAACTGGTCGCGCTGCCACGCAAGCTGGGCGGGCGTGGGTCGGGGATCCGCCGCGCCGGAACGGGCCGGGGGTGCGGCGCACGCTCCTGCAAGCAGGAGCAGCCCGGGAAGGATCCATCGCCCGCGACGCCCCATGCCCCGCAGCCTAGTCCTTCCTGCGCCGCACGATCCAGAACCCGACCGTGGCCAAGGCGATGACCGATCCACTCACAAGGCCGTGCGCTCGATAGCCGTCCACGATCACTTCCCGACGCACCTGGCGAAGCTGCTCCAGCGCCGCTGGATCCAGATGGAGGCGCCGGGCCGCCTCCGAATTGGGCACGTTTCCATGCACCACCTCCACCAGCTGCTCCGTCCGTGCGGGAGCCACGCCGGCCTCCTGCGCGCGCTGTCGCATGGACTGACCCATGGTGAAGCCGACCGACGAGGTGATGAGCAGCGTGGCCAGCGCGTTGCCCACGCCGGTGGCCGCACTTCGGCAGGACGACACCTGCGATTCCAGCCCCGCCGGCGCGGTGGCCATCACCGCCTGCGTGATGCAGACGCCACCGCCCGCCTCGCCCAGCCCGTAGGCGCACGCCACCACGACCGTGAACCAGACGGACCCTTCCACGGTCTGCCCGCAGGAGGCGAACAGCGCGATCGCGAGCAGGCCCAGCAGCAGCGTGCCCGACATGCGAAGCCCGTGACGCCTGGCCAGCCAGCCCGCTGTGGCGGCCCCGAACACCGACGCCAGCTGCGGTGGCAGCAGCGCCAGGCCCACCTGCAGCGGCGTGTCGCGCTGCACATGGACGGCAAACGCGGCGGCGTAGAACCAGAGATCCCCGCACTGCGCCAGCATGGCCACCAGCAGCACCGCCACCAGACCCGGCACGCGGAGCGTCCGTCCATCCAGCGAAGGCCGGCGCAGGAGCTTCACAAGCAGCCACCAGCCGCCCCCGGCGGCCACCAGACCGCCCAGCCACGCGGCGGACGCTCCCGAGAGCGCCCCCTGCGTGACGATGGCGCCCAGCCACTGCACCAGACACACCAGCGCGACGCCTGCAAGCAGGGGCGTCCACGGTTCCCGGCGCTCCAAGGAAGGCGGCGACGCGGCCCACCGGAGCCAGCCCGCGCTTCCCAGCACCACCAGCGCGCCCGCGAACCAGATCACCGACACCAGCCGCCATCCTCCGGCACTTGCCAGCAGTGCCGCCGTCAGCGGGCTCACGATAAAGGCCAGCGGTGCGCTCATGCCCACGGCGGCGAAGGCCGTGGCGCGACGGCGCGGATCCGCCACGCTGGACCCCACCACCGACATGCCCATGACCGTGACGATGGTCCGTCCCACGCTGGTCAGCCCCATGCCCATCAGCAGCCAGCCCAGCGCCGTGGCCGACACCATCAGCGCACTGCCCGCCAGCATGAGCGCCGCGGCGGCAAGCGTCAGACGAAAGGCCGGGATCCGTCCGCCCAGCACGCCCACCAGCGGCACCGCCAGCAGTCCCGCCACGTCCGCCGCCTGGCGAAGCAGCAGCTCGCCCTGCGGGCCCGCGTCAAACTGCTGCTGCGCCGGCAGGGTGATGACGTTCCAGGTGGCCGTGGACGCGTGCACCGCGAACATGGCCAGCGCGGCGCCGACCACGGCACGACGCTCGTGCGCTGGCCAGCCGACGGCGCCCGTGCTTGCGGCCTGCATGCGGGTCGCAAGGTAGCGACGCGCGCGGATCGGAGAAACCGGGGATGATGCGACGGTGAGCGTGGCAAACCCCCTCCCGAGCGGCACCCACGCCGAGCGCCTGCTGCGGCCCGGCTCGCTGCTGCGCGTCTTCGTGGACGAACTGCGCCCCACGCCCGGGCGCTGGCAGGCCACGCTGCGCACCACCGTGGCCACGATGGTGGGCGTGGTGCTGGCGGCCATGGTGGGCGGCGGCGCCTTCGCCACCTGCCCGCTGGCGGCCATGACCGAGAGTTCGCCAGGCTCCGTCCATTCGCCGATGCTGCTGATCAAGCGCGTGATGGCCAGCTTTGCGTGCGCCGGCGCCTCCATCCTGCTGGTCATGTCGGTTCCGCAGGCGCCCGCGGTGCTCTACCCCTGCATGCTGCTGCTGGTGTGGGTGGTGATGTATCTGGCCAGGCTCCTGCCGGTGGGAAGCAACGGCCTGCGCGTGGCCATCTGGACGCTGGGTCCGCTGTTTGCGCGGCCTCTGAACGATCCGACCAACTTCGAGGAGGCGGGCATGCTGGGCGCGCTGGGCGTGGCGGCCGGCGTGATCATCGGACACGCGGCGTCGGTGCTGGTCTTTCCCGACGCGGAGACCACGCGCGCCCGTGTGGCGGTGGACGCCCTGCTGGCGGACGCCGCCGCAAAGCTTCGGCATCTTGCTGCCGCGTGCCGCACCAAGGCGGAGGTGCGTCCGGAGCCGCCACCCATGGACGAGGACATGCTGTCCCACATGGCGGTCCTCACGGAGTCGATCCGCACCTACGTGGAACCGCGGGCAGGCATCCCGGAACTGGCGCCGCTCACGCGCGTGGCGTGCATCTCCGACGCGGCCACGGCGCATCTGACGGCCCTGGTCAGCCAGGCGGGAGCCGCGCCCGGACCGCGGGAGGCCGCTGCGCGCATGGCCGCTCGGATGGCCGACCTCTTCGATCGACTGCGTGGACTCAGCTTCGAACGGCACTGGGCACGCCCGGGCGATCGCGTGCCCGAACTGGACACCCTGGCGCGCGAGGCCGAGGAACTGATCGGCGAAGGCGACGCGATCCTTCGCGAGGGAGGCGACACGCTGGACGAGCGCACCATGTCCATCGTCGGATTCGCACGGCGCGTGGGCGGCATGCTCCGGACCAGCCTCACGGACCGGCCGCTGCCCCCGCAGTTTGGCACCACCGCGCTGGCGCTGCCGCTGGGATTTGATCCCGCAAGCCCGGTGGGACGCGCGCCCTCCATGGCGGCGGCGCTGGCCGGCTTCGATTCGGCGGCCGCCACCAGCGCGGCGGCGGCGGTGTGCGGGCTGGGCCTGTCCCTGGTGCTGGCGGCGCTGTTCCTTCCGTCGGAGTCCACGGCCACCGCCTTTGGCGCGGCGTTCGTGCTGCAGTCCACGCTGGGCGGGACCGGTCGGCGCGGCCTGCTGCGTCTGCTGGGCACCGTGCTGGGCGGCATCATGGCGCTGGTGGCCATGGGGCTGTTCGCGGGCGGTCTGCAGACGCTGGCGTGGTACGTGACCATCCTGGGATCCTTCGCGTTCGTGTGCTCGTGGGTGATGGTGGGCAATCCTCGGACCAGCTATGCGGGACTGATGATGGCCGCGGCCTGGATGACCGCCATCGTGGCGGATCCGCAGCCGGCCGCCAGCGTGGGTCCCGCGCTGGCCCGCATCCTGAGCGTGCTGCTCTGCGGCGCTTGCGTGACGCTTGTGGTCTGGCTGTTCGCCACCACCACCGCGCGCGCCGCGCTGATGCGGACCATCGCACAGGGATGGCGAAGACTGGCGGAACTGGCGCGCAGCGCCCAGATGAAGCCCGTGCGGGACGGCGATCTTGCGGACTGGCGCCGGCGAAGCCACGCCATGAGCGCCACGCTGGCCTCCATCGCGGATCTGCGAGAGGCCTACGTCTTCGAGCGCCGCATGGCGCCGTCGGCGTTCAAGCCCGTGCTCCGCGTGCTGGCGGAGCAGCAGCGTGCGCTGCTGATGATCCGATCGCTGGCCACGGGGCGTTTCCTGGACCACCCGCTTCCGGAGGCCGCCTCCGCCGCGCTGGACGCGGCCGTGGAGGCGCAGGCCGTGCGGCTGGAGCGGCTGGCGGAAGTGTTCGAGCGACCGATCGCCACGACCGCGTCCGCGACCATCGTCCCGGAGCCCGCCCAGACGCGCGCTGCGGCGCTGGCCGCGGGCTGCGGCGCGGAGGACGTGGCGCGCCTCCTCTACCGCCGCGACGCCATCGCCATGCTGGGCGCCATGATCGACCGGGACGAACGGCTGTGCCTGCGGGGCTTCGTGTGGGTGGACGGATCGCTGGAGAGCGTCCTGGCGACGGACGCGGACGAAGCCGCGGACGCCCGCGCCGCTATGCTCGCCACCACTCCCTGATGCGCGTGCGAACGTCCATCGCCTGGCTGCTTCAGGCCCCTCTCCGGGCCGTGCCCGCGCTGGCCGTCCTGCCGTTGGCCGGCTGCAACCCGAACCTGGACGTGGATGGCGCGCTGGTGCCGGCCTGGATCACCGCGGCGGTCCTGGGCGTGGCGGCCACGCTTGGAGCACGCCTGGCGCTGGTGCGATCCGGCATCGACCGCCACCTGATCGCGCGGCCCGCGGTCTACCTGAGCCTGACCGTCACCTTCACCTGTCTGGTCTGGATCGCGGTGTTCCGCTACTGACCATGAGCGCCGTGGCCCCCATCGAGATCCGCAAGGACAGCGACCCCGGACGCCGGCGCCTGGGACGCGCGGTGTCGGTGGCTTCGTTCGTGGCGGCGATGATCTCGGTGACGGTGGTGTGGGACCAGATCCAGCGCTATCCCCGCACCGACAACGCCTACCTGCGCGCCAACACCATCGGCATGGCGCCGCGCGTGTTCGGCCAGCTGGTGGAGCTTCCCATCCGGGACAACCAGTTCGTGAAGGAAGGCGAGCTGCTCTACCGCATCGACCCGCGCCCCTACGAGGTGGCGCTGGCGCGGGCCGAGGCCAACCTGGCGGTGGTGGACTTCGAGGTGCGCGCGCTGAAGGACGCCGTGCAGGTGGCGGAGGCGCGCGTGGCCACCAACCGCGCGGAAGTGGCCAAGGCACGCGCCGACGTGGTGCGCCGCAAGGCCGACGTGGAGGCCGCCAAGGCCCGCGCCGCCTACGCCGACGACTATCTGGGCCGCATCAAGCCGCTGCTGGAGCAGCAGTTCATCACGGCGGACCGCGTGTCGCTGGCCGAGAGCGACCTGCAGGCCGCCAAGGCGGCGGTGGCGGCGGCCGAGGCGGCGGTGGCCAACGCCGACGCTTCGCTGGTGGCGTCCGAGGCCTCCGTGGTGAGCGCCGAGGCCGAGGTGAAGCGGGCGCGGAACGCGTTGGCCCAGGTGGGCGACGTGAACGTCCGCGTGGCGGCCGCCAAGGTGGAGATCGAGGACGCGCGGCTCAACCTGCGCTACTGCGAGGTGCGTGCGCCCATCGACGGCTGGGTGACCAACCTGAACACCAACGTGGGTGCGTTCGTGAAGGTGGGTGACAACCTCTTCTCGCTGGTGCAGAACAGCGAGTGGTGGGTGATGGCCAACTTCCTGGAGACGGAGATCGAGCAGATCCGCGTGGGCCAGGAGGTGGCGGTCTACATCTACGCCTATCCGGGCCATCGATTCCGCGGCACGGTGCAGGGCATCGGCTGGGCGCTCTTCCAGCCCAACGGCGCCACGCAGCAGACCCTTCCGGACGTGAAGCCCACGTTGAACTGGGTGCGTCTGGCGCAGCGCTTCCCGGTGCGCATCACCATGGAGCCGTTCGATCCCAAGTACCCCTACCGCATGGGCGGCACGGTGACGGCGGTGGTGAAGACCGAAGGCCGCGATCCGTTCCTGGAGCAGCTGGGCCTCATGGGCTCGCCGTTCGGGAAGTCGGCCGGCCCGTTCCCGAAGTCGGGCTCCGGCCCCACGCTGCTGCCGGCGGTCAGGTGATCAGCGAAGCTGACCGGGCCCGGCGCCGGATGCGAACACCAGGCTGGCGCTGGAACTGAGCAGGCTCGCTCGGCTCTCGATGCGCTGCGCGCGGGCCAGCGAGAGGCTGTGCTCGCTCTCCAGCAGCTCCGGAAGCGTGGTGAGACCCAGTTCGTAGGCCTTCTTCACCGACTCGAACGCGTCGATGGCCGCCACCAGCTGCGCCTTGGCGGCGTCGTACTGCGCACGGTCGCTCTGCAGCGTGTAGTAGGCGCGCCAGATCTCGTCGGCGGCGTCCAGGCGCGCCTTGGCCAGCTTGGCGCTTGCCGCGGCGCGGTTGGCGGTGGCCTCGGCGAGCGCGGCGTCACGGGCGCCGTCGTCGAAGAGCAGCCAGCGGCCGCCAAGGAACGCCGAGCCGGCGAAGCCCCAGCCTTGCCCGGAGATGGAGAAGCCGGGCGTCTCGAAGTTGAGCCAGCTCTCGCCGGCGGTGCCGCGCGCGACCACCTCGGGCAGGTAGTCGGCCTGCGCACGTCGCATGTCGGCCTCGCGGGCGCGGACCTCGAGCACGACGGCGGCCAGGTCGGGTCGACTCGCCAGCGCCTGGTCGATGATGCCGTCGATGCCGGCGGTGAGGATCTCGGGCACCTCGGCCTCCGGCGTGGGGTCGATCGGAAGCCCGACGCTGGCCGGAATGCCCACGCTGGTGCGCAGGTCGCCTTCGGCAAGCAGCACGCCGCTGCGGCGCCGTTCCAGCTGGTAGAGCGCCTCGGCGTAGGCCTGACGCGCCACCAGCATGTCGGGCCGCGTGGCCAGACCCAGGGCCAGACGCGATTCCGTGGCCTTCAGCACGCTGCGCGCCGCGGTCACGTCCTGCTCGGCGGCGGTGCGAAGACCGAGCGCGCCCTCGAGCCTGAAGTAGGCCTTCTGCACCTCGAACACCGTGCGCTGGATGGTGCGGTCGTGCGACAGGTTGGCCGCGGCAAGTTCCGCGCGCGAGCGGTCGGTGTCGGCGTCGCGACGACCGAAGTCGAGCAGCAGCCATGACGCGTACACCTGCGGCGAGAAGCGGGCCTCGCGATCGGGAAGCGGCTGAGGCGTCTGCGACAGGAACGGCTCCTGCGAGTAGCTCATGCTTGCCTCGACGCCGATCTGAGGTCCGTAGGCGGCGAGCGCCTTCTGCTCTCGCGCGGCAGCCGCACGCGCCCGATGCCAGGACTCGCGCGTGGCGGGATTGGCTTCGAGGGCCATGGTGGCCAGATCGGGCAGTCCCCAGATGCGCTCCAGACCCGGTCCGGGACCGTCGGTCTCCTGTCCGGACGCCTGCGCGCCCGCCGCGGCCGCCTGCGCCGCCACCGCGCTGTCGATGCCGCGCCGGATGGCGGCGGCCTGCTCGTCGTCGTTCCTGCGTCCAAGCGAACGGAGCCGCGCCACCAGCGAGTCCGGACCGTCGGCCGGCAGCGGGCGCGACGGATGCGCGGCGCTGTCGGCCACGGCGGCGTCGATCTTGCGCTCGGCGTCGGCCAGACCGTCCTCCCAGAGTTCGGATCGCTGTCGGCACGCGGTGGCCACGCACAGCGAGAGCGCGATGGCGCTCGCGGCGCGGCGTCCTGCCGAGCTGGGTGGCCGTCCTGGCACGCGTGCAATATAGGACAAGTCCACGCTGGATCTCAGGCTGACCCTCGAGGGGTCATGACCGGGCCCCGCGGCAGCCGATGCAGGACCTGTGCGGACGCCCCCCTCCATCCTGGCTCCCGAGGCCCCTCCTGCCGCCGGGATCACGGGCAGGGACGGTTGGGTTGCGCTGGCGATCTTCACGGCAACCCTGACGCTCCGACTGACCTTCCTTCTCCGCTCCCCCGACGCCGCCTGGCCCCACTCCGTGCTGTACGAAGGCGACGCGCCGGTGTGGGCGCGCTGGGCCGCGCTCATCGCCACGGGACAGCCGTTCGAGGACGACCTGGCCTTCCGCACCCCCGGCGTGGCGTTCCCCCTGGCCTGGCTGGGCTTCACCGCCGCACCCTTCACCGCGGCCAAGGTGCTGTGGTGCGTCCTGTCCGCGGCCACGCCCGCCCTGCTGTTCCTGACGATGGCGCGATGGTTCTCGCGGGCGACGGGCGCGGTGGCCGCCGCGCTGCTGAGCTTGGGATTCGGATCGTTCGCCATCGCCACCTCGCTCAACAACGAGGCGCCGTACGCGCTGCTGCTCACCATGCTGGCGTGGGGCACGCTGGAGTGGGCCCGCCGCCCGCGCGCGTGGCTGGCGGCCGCGCTGGGTCTGGCACACGGCACGGCCATGCTGCTGCGTGCGGAACACCTGCTGCTGCTCTGCCTGATGGCGGCCTGGATGGGCGGGCGATGGTGGCGATCGACGCCTCGCCAAGGTCGAGGTCCCGCGCACCTTGCCGCGATGGGGCTGATGGCGGTGGCCGCCTGCCTGCCGTGGTCGCTGCGAAGCCATGCGGCCGCCGTGCGATTCAACACGCAAGCGCCGGCGGTGCCCTACGAGTCCGCACGCCCGCGATGGACGCCGGAAGCCGTGGCGACGCTGGAAGCCCTGCCCGCCTTCACGCGGGCGCCCAACCTGGCGTTCATCTCTCATCAGGCGCTGCGCAGCGGTCTGCCTGCCGTGGACGCGGCGGACGTGCAGGCGTTCTTCGAACGCGAGTGGGGCTACGTGCCGGAGCCGCTGCCCAGCTGGTGCCTGGTCAGCTTCAAGGGGCCGCTGGACTTCGCGCTCTCCAACGATCCGCGATCGGACGGTGGATTCTCCCGAGCCGCGCTGTCGGACTCGCACGACCGCGATCCGCCGTTCCACCTGGCGCGCCCCAGCCACCTTCGACTGGTGAACCACGGCTGGAGCGCGGGCTGGGACGCCATCCGCGCGGACCCGCGCCGCTGGATGGAGCTGGAGTGGGAGAAGCTTCGACGCTTCGGCGACGGTCTTGCGCTGGGACTCTTCCCCTCGGACTGGCCGCACGCGGAACGGCTGGTGCGACGGTCCATCGACGTGGCCACGCCACGACGAGGCGACGCCACGGCGTGGTCCGTGGCGACGCTGACCACGCTGCTGCTGGGCGTGGTGGCCTGCGCACGGACACCCGGAGGCGGACTCTGGCTGGTGGTGCTGGGGTACCGCGTGGTGGTGATCCTGCTCTTCTACGGATACGCGCGGCACGCGGTCTCAATCGCGCCGGCCACGGCGGCCATCACCGCGCTGGGAGTGGCGTGGCTGTCGCGCATGACGCTTGCGCCGTGGCCGCGGGCCGTGCGCGCCGTGCCGTGGGTGTCGGCCGCGGCCGTGGCCGCGCTCCTGACGGCCTGCGTCTGGAGCTGCTGGAATCCGCCCTCCCTGCGTGCGCGATCGGCCATGATCGGCGACCGCCTGAACGCCGCGCCGGAGTGGGGCCCGAACGCCTTCGAGGCGGTGGACGCCGTGGCGCTGGAGCCCGCTCCGCGCTGACCGGGCCCTCAGCGGCTCCAACTAGGATGCGGGCCATGCACGGCGACCGGCACTCGGCGGAAGCTCGTTCCCTGCACCGGACCGGTGGCGCGGCGATCGTGGCGCTGGCCACCGCGGCGCTGCTGGACCTTGGCACCTCTTCCTCGCTGCACCTGACCGACACCAATCCCTCCGCGGTGGTCATGGTGCTGCAGTGGCTGGACGTGTGGTCCAGCCCCATCGCGCTGGGCACGGCGGCTCTCACCGCGATCCTGTGGTTCACGCCCGCGCGCGGCGCGTTCATGCGGCTCTTCGACGTGACGCTCACCTTCACGGTGGCCGCGCTGCTGGCCAACGTGGTGGGACTGGTGGCCAGCCTCTTCGACAAGCAGGACAAGCCGGCCTACCTGCTGCTGTCGGCCGCGCTGGTCTATCTGGAGAACGTGGCCGCCTTCACGGCGTGGTACTGGCGCTTCGACCATCGCTTCCGGCACTGCCCGGCCGACGATCGGCGCGCGCACCCGGGGCTGGTGTTCCCACACGATTCGGCCTCCTTCGCCTCCCTCAAGGGCTGGCAGCCCGGCATCGTGGACTACCTGTTCCTGTCGTTCAACACGGCCAGCACCTTCGGCCCCACCCTGCCCGTGCCGCTTCGCGCACCGGTGCAGCTGGGCATGATGGTGCAGGTGCTGATCGCGATGGCGGTGCTGGTGATGCTGGCCGCGCGCGCCATCGGCCTGATCGGCTGAGGCGAGACGGGTCTTCGGGCATCAGCCCGGCAGCTTGCAGCCGGGCTCGAGCGCGCGGACCGAGTCCACCATGGGCGTCAGGTCGCGGAGCAGACCGTCCGACAGGTCGTAGATCCAGCCGTGCACCTGCACGCCGGGCGCGGACTGCAGCACCGGCGACTCGCGGACGTGCACCACCTGCACGGCCACGTTCAGCTCGCAGAGTCGGCGGGCCTGCGCCTCGGGCGTGGGCTCGCGCTCGATCTCCTCGCGATAGAACTTGGCGATGTCGCGCACGTGCCGGATCCAGTGATCCATGACGCGGCCCTCGCTGGGCGAGAGCGCCGCCTTGATGCCGCCGCAGCCGTAGTGGCCGCAGACGATCACGTGCTTCACCCCCAGCAGGTTGACCGCGAAGTCCAGGACCGAGAGGCAGTTCAGGTCGCTGTGCACCACCAGGTTGGCCACGTTCCGCTGCACGAACACCTCGCCGGGCGAGAGGCCCACGATCTCGTTGGCCGGCACGCGGCTGTCGCTGCAGCCGATCCACAGATAGTCCGGACGCTGCTGGGTGGAGAGCGAGCGGAAGAAGCCCGGACGCTGGGCCTCGGTGCGCGCCGCCCATGCGCGGTTGTTCTCCATCAGGTGAGCCAGATCGGCCATGTGCGCCATGGTACGGCTGCCTGCCGCCGCGCCCAAGGCCGTGGGGTGCGGCTCACGCCGGCGTTGGAGCCATCCCGCGATGGATCCGCGCAAAGACCGCCGCAGGACACGCCGCCACCGCGGCCTCCAGCCGCGCGTGCTCCGCCGGATCCAGCCGCTGCGTGAGGCCCAGTTCCGCGTAGGTGCACAGCAGCGAGTCGGCCTCCATGCCCGCGTACACGGCGGCCGCGTCCACGATGGGCCGGCCCAGGATGGTCTCCAGCTGCAACTGCGAGTAGGTGGGTTTCACCGCGGCGGTGGAGGCGGTGCCGTACTGGTTCAGGTTGCTGGCGAAGATGCCCGCGGCGCTCACCGGCAGGAAGTCCTCGTAGCGAAGCCCTTCCACCTGCACCAGCCCCTGCCGAAGCAGCGTGTGGATGCAGGTGTCCTGCAGCGTGCCTCGCGCCGCTCGTCCGGCGGGCGTGGCGGCCCAGCGACCGTGCACCAGCCCTGCCTCCAGCAGCGCGGGAAGCGTCTTGGGAAACGGCGCGAACGGTGCGGCGTACGCGGCCTCGTACGCCGCATAGTCACGCGACGGCAGGCCGGGGTCCCCCTCGCGGATGGCGTCCGCCTCCGCCAGACAGACGTCGTACAGCGCTCGACCCTTGGGCGTGGTGGCGTAGCCGCGCTCCTCGATCTCGCCGAAGCGTGCGGTGTGCACCGCGTCCACGGTGGATCCGTCGGCCTCATGGAACCGGACCGGCTCCGTGAGCGCCTTGTAGGCGTCCTGCCGAAGCAGCACCGGCGTGTCCTCCGCCGGACCTTCGGTGAAGTCCTTGAAGCCCGAGTGCTTCAAGGCGGACAGTCGGAACGCGGGGCCGCGGAAGGTGGTTGTCAGGCCGTCCACCAGCGCCTGGATGTCCGCCGCGTCCGCCGAACCCGCCTGGAACGAGTCGATCTCCGCGTGGCTCAGGTGCTTGAAGTGCAGGCGCAGCCAGTCGCGACCCGCCGCGCCGGCCAGCCGCCGCAGCGCCGTCGTGGCGCGCGCACGAAACACCGCCTCCGGCCACTCGCCCAGGCAGTGCTTCATGGACGCGGTGTAGAGGTCCATGCAGAAGGTGTTGGGCGTGAGATGGTTCAGATGGTGCGTGTCGAAGCACGCGATGTCCGCGGCGATCTTGAATCCCGTCTCGCAGAGATGCCGGTACAGCGCGTGATCGCGCGCCTGGCCGGTCCATCGGAAGATCCGACCGGTGGCTTCCTGCACCAGCGCCTCGAAGTCCTCGCGCCCAAGTCCGCCCTGCCGTTCGTGACGCTCCACCAGTTCCCGAGCCCGCGGGGAGAAGACCTGCCGCGGCGCCAGCACCGCTTCGATGCGCGCGCGCGTCGGCGGATCGAAGTAGTCGGTCATGAGCAGCGAGGTGAACACGCGGTGCTCCGGGCGCACCGTGGAGCGGAAGGCGGTGGCGATGATGGGCTGACTCTTCGCTCCCACCGCCGTCATGTCGTAGAAGTTGTGCGGCTCCATGGCGAAGCACCCGAAGAAGCGGCCTACCCAACGGTACTCGTCAGGACGACCGATGCGGATGGCGCCGTGCCGCTCGCCGCTGGTGCGGTCCAGCTGCGCCTCGTCCATCACGAAGCCGCGGTGCAGCCGCTCCATCAGCGCGCACACCGCGCGGTTGCAGGCCCGGTTGACCAGCAGGCTGCGGTCGTACATGGGCACTTCCCGTGCGAACAGCGCGGACAGCTCCGCGAAGAGGCGGTTCTGCATCTCGATCGGGTCGGCGAAGGTCTGGGCCATGGGGACTCCGGGCGGTCGGGGCGAGTCGCGCGATCGTAGGCGCGGCTGGGCTCCGCGCTCGGAGCCTCCGCGTGCACGGCCACTTTACACTCGACGTCGCGATGGACGAACCCAACCTGGACGGCGTGCGGCGCCGCATCCGAGAGATCGACGAGGAGCTGCTGGGCCTGGCCGCCGAGCGGCAGCGGCTGGCCCGCGAAGTGGGCGAGATCAAGCGCCGTCTCCATCTGGCCACCGTGGACTACGCACAGGAGCGCGCCGTCCTGGAGCGGGCACGGGCCAGCGCGGAGCGCGCCGGCCTGGATCCCGCCGTGGCGGTGGACCTGATCGCCCGCCTGATACGTGCCAGCGTCACCGCACAGGACGAGGAGAGTCTGCGCTTCGCCGGAACCGGCGCCGGCAAGCGTGCGGTGGTGATGGGCGGCGCCGGCAGGATGGGTCGATGGATGCGTCGGTTCCTGGCCGCACAGGGATTCCAGGTTGGATCGATGGATCCTGCCGAGCCAGGCGACGAGATGGAACGGGCCCGCGCAGCGCTTCCCAACGCGGAACTGGTCGTGTGCTGCGCACCGCCGGCCGTCACCGCCGCCATCTATCGGACCTGGTGCGCCGCACCGCCGCGCGGCGTGATCGCCGACATCGCCAGCATCAAGACCCCGGTGGTGCAGGCGATCCGCGACCTGCAGGCGGCCGGCGCGTGCGTGGGTTCCATGCACCCCATGTTCGGACCCTCCATCTCGCTGCTGCGCGACGCGGACGTGGTGATCTGCGACACGGGCGACGCTGCAGCCGCCCGCACCATCGAGCAGCTCTTCCAGCCCACCACCGCCCGGCTGGTGCGCATGCCGCTCGACGAGCATGACCGACTGATGGCGGATCTGCTGAGCCTGGCCCACGCCACGGCGATCGCCTTCGCGCTCTCGCTGCCGCCACAGGAGCACCCCGTGCGCAGCACCACCTTCGGCGCGCTGGAGCGTCTGGCCTCCGCCGTGGTGCGCGAGAGCCCGGACGTCTACTTCGAGATCCAGTCCAGCAACCCGCACTCGGCGGCCGCGCTGGAGCGACTGCGTGGATCGGTGGAGCGCCTGGTGCAGGCGGTGGCGTCCGGCGATGCGGCCACCTTCGCCGAACTGATGCGGGATGGACAGCGACGGACGACCGCGCGCTGACTCAGTCGTGATCGTGGTCGGCGGCCGGATCCGCGCCGGACGCGGGTGGCATGGCTGGCCTGGGATTTCCGCCACCAGGCGGCTTGGGCGTGAACGGCGGCAGTGGCCCCGGCGTGTCCTTGCGGAACTTGGCCAGCGTGCGCTCGTACTGCTTGCGGAACTTTCGCTCCGTCTCCAGCTTCAAGGCGCGCTCCACGCAGTCCACGGCCTTGTCGCGGTCGCCCTTGGCGAACCAGGCCAGCCCCAGCGTCTCCAGCGCCTTGGGGTCCTTGCCCTCCGCAGCGGCGTCCGCGGCGTTGGCCGCCTCCATGGCGAAGTCCAGGTCGCGTCGGCGCACCGCCGCGCCCGTCAGCACGCCACGCGCCAGCGCCCGGAGCGTGCGCGGATCCTTGGCGTAGGCCTTCAGCAGCGAGCGTCCGAACTGATAGCCGGGGTCCACTCGATCGGCCTGCCCGATCATGGCCATGAAGCGCTCCGCCTGGAAGGTGCCCGCGCGTTCCGGAATCTGCTCCGCCACGCTCTCCAGCATGTCGAACACCGGCTGCCAGTCGCCGCTCTTCTGGCAGCTGCGCATGAGGCCGTCCACCGTGGTGTTGGCCACAGCCACCGCCGTGTCCAGCATGAACTCCTCACGGGCCTTCGCCACGTCGAAGGTGCCGTCCACGATCTGCTGCAGCGGCCCTTCCGACAGGTTGGGATGGCCGATCCACTGCACCTGCCCGTCCTTGACCACGAAGAAGCGCGGCGTGAAGTTTCGAAGCGTCCCGTTCTGCCAGGTGCGCGTGATCGCCTCGCCGGGGTCGCACGCCACCGACCAGCACACCCGTTCCTTCCCTGGCTTGGACAGCCACGCCTTCACCTTGTCCTCGGGCTCGCCCGTCACCGAGATGAACTCCACGCCGCGCGGCTGGAACGCGCGCACGATCTCGCAGATCAGGTCGAAGTTCTCCTCGCAGTGGCTGCAGGTGGTGGTGAAGAACTCGAAGACGTAGACCTTGCCGTGCTCGAACGCCCCCAGGGGCTCGCCCTTCAACCATGGCGCCAGCGGCGGCACGCGGATGGACAGCCCCGGCGCCACGCGCGGCTCGGGGCGCTGGAACGACGGCATGCCAGGAGCCGGGGCGGGCGAACCCTGCGCGCACGCGACGGTGGCCAGACCCAGGGAGAGCACGCAGGCAAGGACGCTTCGCACGGGAGGACTCCTTCAGTGGCGGATGCTAGTCGTGGCGCCGGAGGGTGACGGTCACCGTGGGCGCGCCGGCGTGGTCGGTGACGATGCGCACCTGCATGGGTCGGCCCGCCTCGCGCCACAGCTCCCAGTCGATGCGGACCACCTGACGGGTCTCGGGTCGGCTGAGCGCGTCCATCTCGATGGAAGGATCCACCTCGGTGACCTCGAAGTGGATGCCCACGCGGGACTCCAGGACGATCTCGCCCGGCGGCGCATCCTGCCGCGAATCCGGCGGCGCCTCCAGCGTGAGGGGCGTGCAATCCAGGTACATGCCCACCACCCCGGTGACCGCACAGGAGGCCGGCAACCCCCCTTCCACCTCGAACGTCACACGCTTGCTCAGGCGCTCTCCCTGCGTGGAGCCCGGGCGGATCTGGATGTCGGTCTCCACGGATCCACCCGCCGGAATGGGATCCACGGGAGCCGTGGGCGCCGTGCAGCCGCAGTCGGAGACCGCTCGCAGGATCCGCACCGGTCGATCCGACAGATTGCGGAGCGTCACCGAGCGCGTGACCACCAGATCAGGCACCAGGTCTCCGAAGTCCAGCGTGGAGGGTTCCACGCGCACCAGTTCGCGGAGTGGCGCGTCCGGTTCGGACGGGGTGCGTAGGTCGGGCGCCGGGCTTTCCGCGTGTCCTTCCGTTCGCTGCGTCCGGCGCTCCGACGACACCTGCTGCGCATGGCGCCAGGCCAGCAGCCATGCCACGCCCACCATCAGCAGGACCAGGAAGGCACGAGGCGCGCGAGACATGCCGTCAGCCTAGCAACGTGACGGGAGCATCCTGAAGGCGAAAGGCCCCAAGGCGCATGCCTTGGGGCCTTGGATGTCCGAAGTGGCGGACGCGTCCTGCTCAGCGACGACGCCGCGCCGACAGGATGCCGGCCACCCCGACGAGCGCCGCAGCGCCCGGCGCCGGAATGAACGCGGTGCCCGCCGTGGAGATCAGGATGTTGTCGTAGTGGGCCTTGCCTTGTGCCGTGGAGGAGTTGCCGGACTGATAGAGGTCGAATTCCGCCGGATCGACACCCGCGGCGGCGCCCATCACGTAGGCGATGTTCCAGGTGCTGCCGGACTTCCATGCAAACTGCGCCTTGCCGGTGGTCTTGTTGAAGGTCACGGCCAGACTCTGCCAAGCGTTGCGGCTCAGCACCACGTTGTTGTTGTTGGCTTCCGTCAGGGCGTACGCGTAGTTGCCGGTGGAGGTGCCACTGGTCGAGTACGCCAGTCCGTAGACCTGGCCGGTGCTCGCCTGCACATACAGGCCTGCCAGCATCTTGCTGAGCGACGAGTCGTAGAAGGCCAGTCCGAACCGGTTGGTGCTGGTGCTGGACGAGACCACGTACTCGTCCCAGACAGCCCAGATCTGGTCCGATCCCGCATCGCGGGCCGCCCAACCGCTGGTGACGCCACCACTCTGCCAGGCGTATCGGGACGTGTTGGTGCTGCTGCCCTGGATGGACATGTTGTTGCCGCGCGTCCCCCCGTCGCCGGATCGGCGGCGATGTTGTAGAACGTGCTGCCGCCCCCGCTGGTGATCCAGTTGCCCTGACCCGGCGTCTGGTTTGTGTACTGCGTCGAGGTCTGGACGACACCGGCAGTCAGCGAGTTGAAGTCCGTCTGGTAGATCGCCTTCACGGCGCCCAAGGCGGGCACGGACAGGACGACGGCGGTCAGGGACGAGGCGAACGTCGAGATTCTCATCTTCGGAAACTCCGCGGAAAGGGAAGGCCCAAGGGAGGGCCGGAGACCGAACACAACCCGACGAAGCCCGGTCCTGACGTTCGTCAGGTGGGGTGACCTTCGGCGGACCCTCCGTCCGTTCGGGCAAACGCGATCGGCGCCGCGCACGCCTCACGTCTCCTTCGAATTTTCCATGGATCCCGCAGATACGGCACTTTCCGCTCGAAATCGGGGGCCACCGCCCATTTCCAATGACATGAGCGCGAGCCCGTGGCCCGCGCCCATGCGTCCGAATTCCGCGCCACCTCAGTGCGCGTGCACCATCTTGGACATGTTGAAGATGGGCATCAGCATGGCGCTGGCGATGCCGCCCACCACCAGGCCCATGCCCACGATCAGGATGGGCTCCACCATGCTGGTGGCCGCCTTCAGGGAGACCTCCAGATCCTCCTCCGCCACCTGCGCGGCGCTCTCCAGCACCTCGGGCAGACGGCCGGACTTCTCGCCCGCGGCGATGATGGCGGCCACGTTGCGAGGGACGAAGGCGAACTCGCGGAAGGTGGGTGCCAGCTCCTGGCCGTGGCTCACGCGTTCGTCCAGGCGCTGCCACAGCTCGTCGTAGCAGACGTTTCCGGTGACGTCGCGCAGGATGCGCACCACCTCCAGCAGGGGCACGCCCGCACCCAGCAGCGTGGCCATGGTGCTGGCGAACCTTGAGACGTACAGGTGGCGGAACATGGGCCCCAGCACCGGCCAGCGGAGCTTGCCCCGGTCCAGCGTGCGAACACCCATGGCGCTGCGCGTCCACGCCCAGACGCCGCCCGCGGCGGCCAGCAGACCAGGCACCCACAGCATCCATCCGGTCCGGATGAACTCGCTCAGCGCCAGCAGCGCCTTGGTGGGCAGCGGCAAGGAGTCACCCTGCATGCGGAAGAGCGGCTGGAAGCGCGGCATCACGAAGGTCAGGATCACGGTGACGGCCAGCACCGCCACCAGCAGCATGATCGCCGGATAGGTCATGGCGCCCTTCACCTGACGGGCGGTCTTGCGCTGCTTGGCCAGGTCCTTGGCCACGCGGGTCATCATCTCGTCCAGCATGCCGCTGGCCTCGGCGGCCTTGATCAGGCTCACCATCACCGGCGGAAAGGTGCGCGGCCAGCGTGCCAGCGCGGAGGAGAAGTCCTCGCCTTCGCACACGTCGTCACGGATCAGGCGCACCACGCCGGCCACCTCGGGGCGCGAGGCCTGGTCCGCGAAGGTGTCCAGCGCCTCCTTGAGAGGCACGCCCGTGCGCAGCATCACGGCCACCTGCGCGCAGAAGGCCACGGTGTCGTCGCGACGGAAGCCGCGCGCCAGACGACGGCGACGCGCCGCCGTGTCGGTGATCTCGCCCACGGCCGCGGTGGCCTCGCCCAGCTCCACCTCCAGGATGGCCAGCCCCTGCCGACGGAGCTCGCGGACCGCGTCGGCGTGCGAAGGGGCTTCCACGACGCCGCGCGCCAGCTCGCCGGAGGCGCGACGCGCCTTCCAGCTCCACTTGCGAAGGACGGGAGCGATGGTCTCAGTGGCGGCAGGCACCGTGCACCTCCTCGGGCGTGGTCAGGCCGGCGAGCACC
>CAZKHO010000023.1:0-23772 GCA_964552505.1 uncultured Bifidobacterium sp.
GTCGGCCACCTCGGTCATGGGCAGCGGCTTCATGTGGCCCGTGCCCTGGTCGAACCACTCGCGCTGCCGCTCCAGCACCTGCTCCACCACACGCAGCAGCGTGGTGCGCCGCTGCGTGATGGCGTCGATGAGCCAGCTGGCCGCACGGATCCCTTCCTGCAGGAACTTCCGCGTGCCGGGATCCACGCCGTCGCGCTCGGCCATGGCCGCGTAGCCCGGACTCACGCGCAGCGGCGGCAGCGGCCCGTCCCACAGCGCGGCCACGTAGCGGTCGTTCTCGGCGTCGAATTCCACCATCACGTCGGGGATCACGGTCTCCGCGTCGTCGTCCACCAGATCGCGACCTGGCGAGGTGGTCAGGCGCCGCAGCCGCTCCTTGGCCGCCTCCACCGCCGACAGCGTCAGGCCGCTTCGCTGCGCCACGCGCGGCAGGCGGTTCTCCAGCAGGTCCTCGTAGTGGTCGCGCACGATGGCGATGGCGTCGCGCGTGGCGGCGGCCTCCTCGGCAGTGGGCGGCTCGGCCCAGCGATCGGGGTCCAGCCGGGCCTCCAGCTGCAGCAGCAGGCTCTCGCGGATGTCGCGCGCACCGACTCCGGCCGGCTCCAGATACGCCTGCAGCTGCGGAAGCGCCTGTGCCAGCGCCGCCTCCGTGAAGGGCCCGCCCGGCGCCTGCGCGCCCTGCGCCGCGATGGTGGCCAGGTCCGCGGAGAGCAGCCCGTCGTCGTCGATGAAGTCCACCAGCAGCCGACCGGCGTCCAGCACCGGCGCCGGCACCTCGGCCAGGTCCCACTGGCGGCGCAGCTGCTCGCTGAGCCGCTCGCGTCGCGCCGGCGTGCCGGCCAGCATCTCCATCTTGGCGTTGCGGTCGTCGTCGTTGCGAGGGGCGGGCCGGTGCCAGCTGTCGTCGAACTCGCGCTCGAAGGCGCGGGCGCGCTCGAAGTCCGTGGCGCTCTCGCCCACCTGCAGCGGCCGCTCGGCCGGCTCCTCCTCGGGCGGATCGTCCGCGCGGACCGCCGGCGCGGGTCCGCCTTCGGGCTCCACCACCTCCAGCGCCACGTTCCGCTCCAGCTCCTGCTCCACGCGCTCCTGCAGCTGCGCCAGCGGCATCTGAAGCACCTCCATGCTCTGGATCATGCGCGGCGCCAGACGCATGGTCTGGCCCGTGCGCAGCTTCTGGGAGGTCTCGAATCGCACGGTCCGATGGTACGGGCAACGCCGCGCCGGTCAGCCCAGCCGACGCCGACCCGCGATGGCGTCGGCCAACGCACCACGATGCGCGAACTCGATCTGGCTGCCCACCGGAAGGCCGCGCGCCAGCCTGGAGACGGTCACGCCCGCCTGCGCCAGACGGTCGGCCAGATAGAGACCGGTGCTGTCGCCTTCCAGGTCCGGATTGGTGGCCAGGATCACTTCCGTGACCTTCACGCCGCGGGCGTTGCGCTCCGGATGCTCCACGCGCTGCAGCAGCTCGCGCGCGGTGAGGGTCTCGGGCCCCACGCCGTCCAGCGGCTCCAGGCGCCCCATGAGGCAGTGATAGACGCCGCGATGCGCGCCGGTCCGTTCCAGGATCCAGAGGTCCTTGGGCTGCTCCACCACCATCACCAGTCCCGCGTCGCGTCGCGGATCCGCGCACATGGGACAGGGATCGCTGTCCGTGACGTTGAAGCAGATGCCGCAGTGCCGCACCTGCGACTTCACGCGCTCGATGGCCTGCGCCAGCGCGTCCGCCTCCGCACGCGGGCTCTTCAGCACATGGAAGGCCAGACGCTCCGCGGTTCGGCGGCCGATCCCGGGCAGGCTGCCGAAGGCCTCGATGAGTCGCTGCACCGGCTCGGGCGTGGCGCCCGTGGGCTCGCCGGGAAGGCCGGAACTGGCGGGTGGACGGCGCGACGAGGCCATGCGTCGATGCTACGCCTCGCGGTCGGGCTCGGCCTCGCCGGCGGGTGCCGCAGGCGCGCGACGATCCACCTTCAGCACCACGGCGTCGAAGGCTTCCATCGCCTCGCGCACCAGCGGATGGGCAGGGATGTCCGCGTCCAGGCCGTGGGTGGCGCGGGTGCGGTCGGGCACGCTCTCCTTGGGCGCCTCCACGGCCACCGACCATCCCGGACCCAGCGCTCGCCGCACCAGATCCTGCACGGGCTCCAGGCGCCGTGCGGCGAAGGCGCCGCCCATGCCGGCGTCGCCCGCCACCCGAAGCCGCAGGCAGGTGCCCTGCAGCGTCACGGGCTCCAGGGCCTCCACCAGCGCGGCATCTCGAGGCGCCACCGCCACCGCCCCCACGCGCGACCATGCCTCGGCGGCATCACGCGGGGCCGGGCGAGCGTCGCCGGCGCGCGGAGCGGCCAAGGTTCCGGTGTCCGCGGCTCGCGCGACCGGAGGCGTGGAAGGCGCCATGGGCGCAGGCGCGCTTCGCGGCGTGATCGGCGTGGTATCCGGCGTCACCCGATGCGGCGGCTCCGATCGGGTGGCCGACACCGGCGACCGCTCCGCCGCCGCCGTCACGCTCCCTGGGTCAGGGACCTTTTTTTTTTGATCCGCGTCCACGCCGGCACCGATGGGCGCGAACCCCCGGTGCAGGCAGAGGCGCGCCACGGTGGCGTCGAAGACGGTGCGCGGCGAACTGGAGCTGCGCGCGGCCCGCAGCGCCGCCTCGCACACCGCCACCAGATGCACCAGCTCCTCGCTCTCGAAGGCCTCCGCCTGAGCGGCCGCCTGCGCCTTGCCTTCGGGCGCCAGCTCCACCAGGTCGGTCTCCGGTCCGCACGCGCGCATGACCAGCAGGTCACGAAGCCGCGAGGCCATCAGTTCCAGCGCCTGCTCCACCGGACAGCCGCTCTCCAGCAGCCGCGCGCCCGCCAGCAGGCCCGCCTTGGCGTCACCCGCCGCCGCGGCCTCGGTCACGGCGGCCACCAGCGCGGCGTCGGGAAGGCCCAGCGTCTCCTCGGCCAGTCGCGCGGTGATGCGGCCGCTGGCCGCCGCGATGAGGCGGTCCAGCAGGCTCAGCGCGTCGCGCATGCTGCCGTTGCCCAGTCGCGCCACCAGATGCACCGCCGCGTCCTCGGCCTCCAGTCCCTCCTGCTGCAGCACGGCCTTCAGATGCTCGATGATGCGGCCCGTGGCGATGGGCTTGAAGTCGAAGCGCTGGCAGCGGCTCTGGATGGTCGCCGGCACCTTGTGCGGCTCGGTGGTGCACAGGATGAACTTCACGTGCGCCGGCGGCTCCTCCATGGTCTTCAACAGCGCGTTGAAGGCCGGGGTGGTGAGCATGTGCACCTCGTCGATGATGTAGATCCGGTACGGGCTGCGCGCCGGCGCCAGGCCCGCCTTGGAGATCAGGTCGCGCGCGTCGTCCACGCCGCGGTTGCTGGCGCCGTCGATCTCGATGACGTCCAGGTCCTCGCCGCGCAGGATGCTGGCCCCGATGGCGTCGGCCTGGCTCAGCTCGCGCGGCGCGTTCAGGGCCCGCGCGAAGACGCGCGCCATGCTGGTCTTGCCCACCCCGCGCGTGCCGCAGAACAGATACGCGTGCGCGGTGCGACCCATGGCGATGGCGTTCTGCAGCGTCCGCGCGATGGACTCCTGCCCCACCAGTTCGTCGAAGCTGCGGCTTCGGTAGCGCCGCGCCAGCACCGTGTAGCCCTTGGGCGCCTCAGCCGACGGCTCCAGCGCGCCCGGGATGAGCAGGCCGTCGCCTTGGGGTTCCGAGACTTCCTTGTCCTTGGTCTTTCGCGCCACGGGTGCTCCGGCTGGATTCCCGACGACGCGGAGGACGGCCAGGCTTGCGCCGGCGTGGGCGACGCCGCTTATGGCTGCTGCGGTCAAGCCCTGACCAGGTTCACGGGCCGTCCACCTGACGGGCCCGACCGTCCTCCGACGTCGTCGAGATGGTCGATGCTAGCGGCCACGCAGGCACTCGTACAATCCGCGCATGCAGAGCGCCGAAGGCGAGATTCCCGCACAGGAACCCCAGCCGCCGGCCCCCGCCGCGGACGCCGAGTCGCCCGCGGAACCCGCCGCCACGGCCGAGCCCCCGGCCCCGGTGCCGCCTCGGTCCACCGAGCATCCCAATGCGCGCGCCGGCCGGCTCACCATGCTGGTGATCCGCTCCATGTTCATGGTGCTGCTGGTCACGGTCACGCTGCTCACCATCAGCAGCGTCCGCACCACCGCGGACTTCAACTACACCACCATGCTGGGGCTGGAGGTGGCCACCACCGCCGTGGGCCTGCTGGTGGTGATCATCGACGCGCTCACGCCGAACAAGCGCCTGGCGGGCGTGGTGGGCGTGTACATGGGCGTCTGCCTGGGACTGGTGGGCGCGGTGGCCTTTGGCGCGCTGCTGGACACGGTGGCCAAGGCCTGGGGCATCCAGGAGACGGCCGGCGTCTACCTGACCCTGGCCAAGACCGTGGTGGGCATGGCGTTCTGCTACCTCAGCGTGAGCGTGGTGCTGAACACCAAGGACGACCTTCGCCTGGTGATCCCCTACGTGGAGTTCGCGCGCACGCGCCGCGGCGCGCGCCCCTGGCTGGTGGACACCAGCGTGCTCATCGACGGCCGTCTGCCGGGACTGGTGGCCACCGGCCTGATCGACGCGCCGCTGGTGGTGCCGCAGTTCGTGGTGGACGAGCTGCAGCGACTGGCCGACAGCGGCGACCGAACCAAGCGCGGCCGTGGGCGGCGCGGGCTGGAGCAGCTGGCCCGGCTGCAGGAGACGCCGCAGGCCGATCTGGCGCTGCAGGACTTCCGCGTGGCGGGCATGAGCGTGGATCGCATGCTGGTGGAGGCGGCGCGTGCGGAGGAGATGCGTCTGCTCACGCTGGACGCCAATCTGGAGGCCGTGGCGCGCATCCAGGGCGTGCTGGCCCTCAACCTGAACGCCGTCGCCGGCGCGCTGCGCCCCGCGCTGGGGCCGGGCGAGTCGGTGAGCGTGGCCATCGTGAAGCGCGGCGAAGGCGAGCGCCAGGGCGTGGGCTACCTGCCGGACGGCACCATGGTGGTGGTGGAGGACGGGCACGTGCGACTGGGCGCCACGGTGCACGTCACCGTGACCAACGCGGTGCAGACCGCGGCGGGCCGACTGCTCTTTGCGCGCATCGACGGCGCGGCACCCGCCACCGCGGAGAGCATGGCCGAAGCCGCCGTGCGGCAGCCGCGCCAGACGCAGCGCCCCGATCCTCGTCGAAACGGCTGATCCATCCGGGGCGTTCAGGCCGCCGCGCGCACCGCCAGCACCGCCTCGGCCAGCGCCCGCACGCTGGCGATGGGCGCGTCGGTGGCTGGATCGCGCAGCGCCTCCTCCACCTTGGCCAGCGCTTCGGGCGGCATGCCCTTCAGCAGACGCTCGGCCGCCCACGGTTCCAGGTTCAGGAGCAGCTGCGCCACCTCGGACGCGCTGGCGCCCTGCTCCAGCCGCTCCACCAGGGCCGTGGTCACCAGCGTGCCCTGTTCGGCCACGCAGCGGTGCAGCGCCATGGCCAGCGTGCCTGCGATGGGGTCCTCGGCGGCAGGCACCACGTCGGCGTGGCCCAGCGTGCGGCGCCGATGCAAGGCCATCCATCCCGCCAGCATGATCACGGCGGCCCCGGCACCGGCGGCGGCCCACACCCACGAAGACCACGGGACGGACCACGCACCGCCCGCGGTCTCCACGGAGGCCTGGGCGGCCGGCGTCACCACCACCTTCGACGGGACCGGCACAGGCCGCTCCGCGGCGGCCGCCAGCGCCCTGCGGCCGTCCATGGACTGCGTCTCGTCCAACGCCACGGCCTTGGCACGGATGCCGGTGGCTTCGTCGATCACGGTCACATCGCCGGGCTTGAGCCCGGGCACCGCCGCGGACACCAGGGTTCCCACCGCGTCCACCAGCGTCACCGGCACCACGCCCTCGCGCATGCGCACCGTCACCACGGCCGCGCCTGCCGCGGACTTGACCTCGGTGGGCCAGGACGCCAGCACGGTCACGTCACGCACATCCGGTCGGCGACGCAGCACCTCCTCCACCTTCGCAAGAGCGGCACGGAAGCGCCGCTCGCGCGACTGCTCCTCGGTGAGGAAGGGATTCTCCGAGCCGCCGAAGAGATCCGAAAGGCTGACCGCGCCGGATTCCTCTCCCACGTGAGCGGCCGAGGGAGCCGGCGGGGCCGGCGGGCGGGCCGCAGGCGCGTCGGCGGACGGAGCGGGCTTCAGGGCCAGCGCGGCGGCGGGCAGCGCAGCCACGGCCAAGGCCCCCACCCAGGCGAGCGGTGCGGAACGGACGGCGTTACGGATGCTGGTGAGATCGAGGGGACGCAAGGTGGGCCTCCATGCCCGGTCGGTGCGCCTCCTTCGTCGGTCAGGAGACGTCCGGCGGTGCAGATTCGGAGCCCACCACCACCGTGCCCGAGACCACCTCCGGAATCCCCTCATGCCGCCGCCTGGACAGCGCGGGCAGCGCCAGCACCGGCGACACCAGGACCAGCGCCTTCAGCAGATTCCGGATCAGGTGCCGGATCCAGCCGGCCCGGGCGCCGTCGCGACCAAGGACGCAGCCGCCCATCAGTCGCTTGCCCACGGAACGGGCTCCCACCGCCTCCTCCATGAAGCCGAAGGCGGTGGTGCCCGCCACCATCGCCAGGAAGGGAACGCTGTCGGCGATGTCCGTGGTCCACAGCGGCACCCGCAGCACCCCCGCCGGTCCCGCCTCGAACATGAGCGCGCTGGCGGCGGCCAACGGAAACACATCCACCAGCAGCGCCACGGCTCTCCGCCCCAGCGGCATGGGGGCGCGCGGCGTTCCGGGCGCTTGGGGCTGGATCACCCGAAGGGTGCCCGCCAGCATCAGCGCGGCCAGGCTCAGCACGCCCAGCAACGGCAGGTGGTACCAGCGGGAGGCGCCCGAGCGCTGGGTGGGCAGGATCACGAAGGGGCCGAACGCACCCTGCACGGACGTGCACACGCTTGCCTGCGCCTGCCCCTCGACCACGCGAAGGGCCAGCACGCCGTCGCCCCATCCCACCGCGGCGCACGCCTGGGGCAACGCCGCCCCCGCATCCGCCGCACCGGCCTGCACCGGCGAAAGGCGTCCGTCCACGATGAGCGTGAGCATGGAGCACCCAGGCACCACGTCCGACCACGGCGCCGAGGCCACCGGCACCGGACGCCACGACTGCCCCTCCCGCCTCCATCGACCCGCGCTTCCGTCGGCGTGGCGACTCAGGCACCAGAGCGCGCCACCCTGCGTCACCAGTCGGCGTGCACTGGCCTGCGCGGACTCGGCAGGCAGCGGCACCTGCACCCATCGCTCGCCCTGCAGACGCCACGCGCGCGGCGCGTCCGCCTCGATGGCCCACGGCTCGCCGTCGATCGCGGCCACCGACTCCACGCGTTCCGCCGGAAGGCTGGCGAAGAGTCGCCCGCCCGCCGGCACGCTGAACCAGAGGCGGCTGACCGGGTTGTACGCCGCCTGGAACCCCAGCACCTCGCTGCGGCCGCCCGACCCTTGGAACATCACCCACGCCGCGGCGCCGTCACACGCCACGGCCACGGGCCGATCCGCGAAGCGCGCCACATCACGCCGCAGGGGCGCACCCACGCCGTCGCCGCGGGCGGCATGCTGCACCAGCCAGCCGTCGTCCGCGCGCACCACCCACCAGGCGTGGTCGCCGGAACCGGAGGCCAGCGGCGCCACAGGCGCGGCCACCTCCTGCCTGGCGCCCAGCAGCGCCACCACCGCCGGCAGCAGCCACCGAAGCCATGCACACCACGCTGCACGCGTGTGTTTCACCGCTCGCTTCCCTTGGCGCCCCCCGACGCTCCAAGGTCGATCTCGCGCTGGGGGCGCATCACGCTCCGAAGCACCGTCAGGTCGAAGAGCCGGTCCTTGAGGCGCTCGGGATCGGCGGCAGGCGCATCCCAGAAGACGTCCCAGGTGGCGCCACCCTCGCCCGCCATCCGAAGTCGGACGGTGCCCGCCACCTCGGGCCATGCACCGGTGGGAAGCGTGTCCACGCGGACCAACATGGGTCGCGACAGTTCGCTGGAGGCCAGCACGCTGCCGTCCGCCTTGAGCAGCTCCACGCGAGTGGGCAGCGCACCGGGACGCGGCACCACCGCGCGGGTGGCGACCCACTGGTCCACGCTGGGCGTGACCATCCAACGCACGCTGGTGGAACCGTCGGCGCACGCTTCCGCCACGGCGCTCTCCGGCCACGCGCGCGCGGCGAGCAGTTCCATCACGCTTTCCGGACCGGCGAACGGCAGCGCCACGTCCTGCGGCACCACGCCACGCGGACCGCGCACCAGGCTGGAGGGCTCGGCCTTGGGCTCGAAGATCCACCATTGCGTGGCGTCGGCGCCGGCCCACGCCAGGCGTTCGCCCAGCTTGTCCGCGCGCAGCGCCATGCGCTGGCCTCGCTCGCGCCAGGCCAGCTCCACCTGCGCCTGCTCGAAGTGCGATCCCTTCGGATCCGTCCAGCGAAGTTCCGCACTGCCGCGGCTGGCGAAGTCCGACAGGTGGGCCACGCGCTGGGCCTGCGCCGCCACGAATTCGGCCGTGGAAGGCGCGGTCACGCCGGGCAGGCGCGCCCCCGAGCCGCCCTGCACCACGGGCGCGGTGAGCGTGCTGGCGCACCCGGCCAGCGCCAGCGCCCCGGCCAGCGCCATCTCACGCATCGAACGCCACCACCGCGGCCAGCTCGTCGGAGAGCGCCGCGATGGCGTCCTCGTCCAGCGGCGGCCGCACCACCGGGGTGGGCGGCGCGCCCTCGGCCTCGCCGCGACGGGAGAAGAGCCAGGTCTCGGCGCCCTCGCGCTGTTCCACCCGCAGGTGACGCAGCCGCTTCTTGCGCAGCAGGATCATGGCCAGGAGCCAGCGCACGGCCACGCGGTTGGGTCGATCGTCCTCGGCCAGGCGGTCGAAGACCTCCTCGATGGCCTCGTCGTCCAGCACGATGCGCCGCGACGCCTCGGCCTGCGGCATGACGGTCTTCCACCAGCACAGCAGTCCCTCGGGGCGCGCGCCCGCGGCCCACGCGGCGGAACTGAACTCCAGTCGCTCGAAGCCGCCCTGCGCCGTCTCGCGCACCGCGGTGACGCACGGCGTGCCCGCCGGCAGCGGCTCGCCGCTGGCCGCGCAGAGGAAGGTGGGCTTGCCCACGGGAATGCTGGTGGAGTCGGGCCTCATTTCGGCGGATCCTAGCGATCCGCGCGAAGGGTGCGTGGTACAGTCGGCCCGTGTTCGACCGCCTGTTCCACCTTTTCCGAGGAAGCGACCCGCTCAGCGTGTCGGTGGAGCTGGCGGTGATCTTCGTGGGCGTGCTGTTCGTGCTGCGATTCCTGCAGGGAACGCGGGGTGCCGGCGTGTTCAAGGGCGCCATCATCCTGGTGGCGGTGCTGCTGCTGGCCATCCGCTTCGCGGGCCTCTTCAGCGACAGCTTCGCGCGCCTGCGGTTTCTCAGCGAGGGCCTGCTGGGCGCCCTGGCGGTGTTCCTGGTGGTGGTGTTCCAGCCGGAGCTTCGGCAGGCCATGGTGCGGCTGGGGCAGACCATCGTGCCCAGCGAGCGCCGCAACCTGGATCCGCTGGTGGACTCGCTGGACGAAGCCGTGGAGTTCCTGGCCCGCAACCGCTTCGGTGCGCTGGTGGTGATCGAGCGCGGCACCAGCCTGGCGGGACTGGCCTCGCAAGGCGTTCCGCTGGACGCGCGCGTGAGCGCCCCGGCCCTGGAGAGCATCTTCTGGCCCAGCAGTCCGCTGCACGACCTGGCGGTGGTGATCCGCGGCGAACGCATCGCGGCCGCCAGCGTGCAGCTGCCGCTCACCGACCAGGCCCTGGCGTTCCGTCTGGGCGCACGGCACCGCGCCGCCGTGGGCGTGACGGAGGAGTGCGACGCGCTGGTGGTGGTGGTGAGCGAGGAGAACGGCGCCATCCGCCTGGTGGAGAACGGGCGCCTCTCCAACCCGATCCCGCAGGCGGAGTTCGCGGATCAGCTTCGCGACCGCCTGAGCCGTCCGCGACGGCGCGGCCAGGGCTCCATGCTGGGCGCCATCGTGGGAAGCGTGGGCGGCGTGGACGCACCCGCCCTTCCAACCCCGGAACTGCCGGAGGACGCGGCCGCGCCCTTGGAGGAGGTGGGGGCCGAACCCACCGACGAACCCGAGACGCACGCGGACGCCACCGACGAGTCGGGCGACACCGAGGCCCGCAGGACCGCCTGACATGACGGACTGGAAGAGCCGAATCTCCACGCTGCTGGTGGCCTCCGTGGCCACGCTGCTGATCTGGACCTGGGCCGCCGACCACACGCGCGAAGTGCGCGCACTGACCGGCAAGGTGCTGCTGCGCCCGGGCGACCCGTCGAGGCAGTTCGTGGATCCGGCGCAGGCGCAGGCGGTCACCGTCACCGTGAAAGGCAGTCCCGCCACGCTGAATCGGCTGCAGGCGCTGCTGGAACAGGGGCTGCCGTTGGCCGTGCAGGCCGCGGGTGCCAACGAGCCCTCCCAGCGGACGGTGGAGCTGACTGCGCTGGTGGAGGCCAACACCGACGTGGCCATGACCGACGCTTCCCTGGTGTCCGTGCGTCCGGAACGCGTGGAAGTGCGCACCGGCGCCATGGTGCCGGTGCGGATGCCGGTGGTGGCCGCCGCGTCGCTGGCGCTCCTCAAGGGAGACGGCGAAGTGGAACCCGCCGAGGTGCAGGCGCTGCTGCCCGAGCCGGTGGCCGAGGCGGCCAGCCGCGCGCGAGCGGAGGCGGTGATCGACGCCAAGGGCCTGCCCGAAGGATCCACGCAGGAGATCTCCGCGCCGTTGCGACTGCCCGACTCGCTGAAGGTGCCGCCCACGCAGGTGGTCTTCACGCCCGACCGCGTCAAGGTGCGCTTCACGGTGGCCTCCCGAAGCCGCACCTTCACGCTTCCCACCGTGCGCGTGGAGATCGCGGGCGCGCCGGAGGACCTCAAGGGCTTCGACGTCTCCTTCGGCCAGAAGGGCGACCTGCTCCGAGACGTGGTGCTCAGCGCGCCCGGGGACGCGCTGGCGCCCATCGAGAGCGGACAGGCGCGCGTGGTGGCCGTGGTGCACCTCACCCCCGAGGAACTCTCCCGCCGCATCACGCAGAAGGCGGTGAGCGCATGGGTGCTGCCGCCGGGCGTGCAGGTGGAGAGCGTGGAGCAGGGACAGCGGCCGCTGGAGGTGATGGTGCCGCTGAAGATCGAGCCCAAGGCGTCGGCGCCCAGCGCCCCGCCCCCGGAACAGGTCCAGGCTCCGGAAACCTCGCGGCCGGGCTGAAATCGATCGGATTCCCCGCTGGCAACCGACACCCTCCCGCGTACATTGCCGCGATGCTCCGCGGTCTGCTTCCGGCCCTGATCATCCTGAGCCTCGCCTGCATGGCGCGCCCCGCCAGCGCGCAGGTGCTGACCGACGACTTCAACGACGGCACGCTCTCGGCCGCGAACTGGACCCAGGCGTCCAGCAACCCCGCCAAGGTGAGCCTCACCGAGACCGGCGGCCGACTGCGGCTGTCCACCTTCAGCAACCCCGCCGAACCGTCCGCGTCGCTCAACCTCTCGCGCATCTCCAGCACCTGGGGCCTGGGCATGCTGAACGGCTTCAAGTTGCGGCTGCGGTTCAAGCTTCAGCGGCCCAACATGACCGATCCCTGCGTTGGGACCTCCACCATCAGCGACCAGAGCGGGCTGGTCATCCACTTCACGTCCGTGGACACCGCCATGCCGGCGAACACGGCACCGGACGGCATCGCGGTCACCATCGGCTACTTCGCCTACGACGGCTGCGTGTATCGCGCCGTCTCGGTCCTGCGCATCGTGGGCGGCGTGCGCACCACCTTGTACGAGTACGCGGCCATCGCGTCGGATTTCTGGCAGGAGCTCCCCACCTACAGACCCAACCTGGGCTTCTCCCTGCCCGAGGACGAGAACCTGGCCTATCTGGAGCACATCCCGGCCGCGGGGAAGCTGCGCCTCTCCTTCAGCGACACGATGCATCCCTATCTGGACATCCCGCTGACGGTGGCGGCCCCGGTTCGTCCAGTCCGCGTGAGTCTGGGCGGCTACACCGTGGGGGCGATCGGCGCGCTGGACGGCACCGCATCGTGGATGGACGACTTCACCGTGCTCAACGGCGACGTGTGCTACCGCCCCACCGGGCTGACGGCGACGCAGGGTTCGTCCACGTCCGCGGTCAACCTGGCGTGGGACGCCACGCCCGGCGCCACCAAGTACTCCGTCTACCGATCCAACAGCGGCACCACGGCGGTGCTGCTGGGCACCGTCACCGCGCCCACCACCACGTACGCGGACACCACGGCCACCGCCGGCCTGACCACGCGCTATCTGGTCCGAGCCGAGAGCGCGGGCGGTGTCTCCGAGTCGAGCGACTACGCCTACGGATGGCGGAACGTGGCCGCGCCGGCCGGCGTGGCCGCCAGCGACGGCACGGCCACCGCCAACGTGTCGGTCACCTGGACCGCCGTGACGGGCGCCAGCAGCTACAAGGTGTTCCGTGCCGTCGGCGACGCCGCCGCCGTGCAGATCGGCACTTCCGTGGCCGCCAGTTTTCTGGACACCACCGTGACGCCGGGCGTGGTGGCCACGTACTCCGTGAAGGCCGTGACGCCGGCCGGGGACTCCGTGGCCAGCGGCACCGACACCGGATGGCGACGCACCACGCCGCCCACCTCGCTCACGGCAAGCCAAGGCACCAACGCGGCCGGCGTGACACTGACCTGGCCCGCGGCGGCGGGCGCCACGGCGTACACCATCTACCGGGTCGCCGGAACGGGAACGCTCACCGCTCTGGACGAGGTGGCGGTGGCCACCCCCAACGTCACCTACACCGACATCTGGGCCGATCGCGGCAAGCTCTACACGTACGCCATCACCACGGAAGGCGCGGCTCCGGACTGCGAGAGCGCCAAGAGCATCACCAAGACAGGATGGCGTCCCACGGAGGCGCCCACCGCCGTGACCGCCGCGGACGGCGACTCCACAGCCGCCGTGAGCGTGAACTGGGCCGCCACCCTGGGCGCCGCCAGCTACCGCGTCTACCGCTCCACCGGCGGCGGTGCGCTGGCACTGGTGGGCTCCCCCACCGGGACCAGCTACAGCGACACCACCGCCGTTCCAGGAACCCTCTACTCGTATGTGGTGAAGGGCTTCGGCGGAGCCGGCACTGGCGAAGGTGCCGCCAGCACCGCGGACACCGGCTGGCGCATGCTCACCCCACCGGCCAGCGTGACCGCCACGGACGGAACCAGCACGGCCAACGTGGGCGTCTCCTGGCCTGCGTCCACGGGCGCAGCTTCGTACAAGGTTCTCCGATCGGTGGGGGGCGCGCCCGCGGTGGAGATCAAGACCGTGACGGCTCCCGCAGTCTCGTGCACGGACATCGACGCCGTGCCGGGCACCAACTACACGTACAGCGTGAAGGCCGTGGGACGCCCCGGCACCGGCGAGAGCGTGGCCAGCGCCGGCAACGTGGGATGGCGAATGCTCACGGCACCCACCGGCGTCACCGCAACCGACGGCACCAGCACGTCCAGCGTCACCGTGTCCTGGACCGCAGCCTCCGGCGCCGTCAGCTATCAGGTGTTCCGCTCGGGCACCGTCGCCGCCATCGCCACCACGGCGGAGACCTCCTTCGAAGACACGCTTGTGACACCCGGCGCGCTGTTCACCTACACCGTGAAGGCCGTCGGCCTGGTGGGCACCAGCCTGGCCAGCACCGGCAACACAGGCTGGCGAGCTCCAGTGGCGCCAGCCGGTCTGACCGCCTCCGACGGCACCAGTCTGGCCAATGTGGCGCTGAGCTGGACAGCCGTGCCGGGCGCGGCGTCGTACAAGATCCTCCGCGCGGCCGGCGTGGGCGCCGCCGTGCAGGTGGGCACCAGCGTGGCCACCACCTACAACGACCTCACCGCGGTGCCAGGCACGCTCTACACGTACACGGTCAAGGCCGCCGGTGCGGCTGGAACGGGTGAGGGAGCCGCCAGCGCCTCCAACACCGGCTGGCGCATGCTGACCGCTCCCGTCAAGGCCACCGCCACCGACGGCACCAGCACCACCGCGGTGAACGTGACCTGGCCAGCCAGCGTGGGCGCTTCGGGATACCGCGTGCTGCGCGCCGTGGGTGCCGGCGCAGCGGCCGAAGTGGGCACCACTGGCGCGGGCGTCCTGACCTACGCAGACAGCACCGGCACGCCCGGCACCATCTACACCTACACGGTCAAGGCGATCGGCGCCGTCGGCACCGGTGACAGCGGCTCCAGCGTGGCCGACACTGGCTACGTCGCGCTGTCCGCTCCCACCGGCGTGATCGCCTCGGATGGCACCAGCGCCGCTCAGGTGTCCGTGTCGTGGACCGCGGTGACCGGCGCCACCGGCTACAAGGTGCTCCGCGGCGCCGTGCAGGTGGGCACCACCTCGGGCAACGGCTCCACGAACATCGGCGACGTCGCGGGCGTGGCGGGAACCACGTATTCGTACAGCGTGAAGGCCGTCGGCCCCGCGGGTGTGGCGGACAGCGCCGCCAGCACCCCCAACACCGGCTGGCGGAATCTGACCGCCCCCGGCGGACTCACGGCCACGGACTCCAACACCTCCAAGGTGATCGTCACATGGACCGCCGTGACCGGCGCCACCGGCTACTTCGTGTACCGCGGTCCCTCGCCGGATGCGCTGGTCAAGATCAACGGTGGCACCGCGGTCACCACCGCCGTCTTCAACGACCTCACCGCGGCCGCAGGCACCACCTACGTCTACGCCGTCACCGCCCGCAGCGCCTCGGGCGAGAGCGCGCTGAGCGCCACGGACACCGGCACCCGACCCACATCTTTCAGCCCGAGCGGACTTGGATCTCTGGGCGGCGGTGACGGTGGCGACGGCGGCGCACTCCGGGGCCCCGGTGGCGACACGGACCCGGCCGATCCGACACTTCAGGCCCCGATGGGCGTGGAGCGATATCTGCAGGTGATCGCCGTCACGCCCGACGCCGCGGTCCGCTGCGACGGAGAGACCGCGGAGCCGGGCACTCGCGCTCAGGTCGACGCGTCCGCGTCGGGTTCCGAGGCCGCCTCCGATCCTGAAAGGGACTCCGAAAAGTTCGTCGATCTCGACGGGAACGGCGTCCCGGATCTCTGCCAGCTCCGCGAAGGCGATCTGGATCTGGACGGCACGGTGGGCGAGGGCGACCTGGCGGTGCTGCTGACCATGGTTGGCCAGGATCCCGGATTCGGAATCGGGGATCTGGACGGTGACGGGGTCATCGATCCGTCCGATGTCCGATGGCTGCTCGAACGCCTGGGCGGACGCCCGGCCCGGAACTGAGGTTTTTCGTCAAACCTCGCGGGATCGGGGGTTGTCCGCGGCGGAGGCCGCGGGGATATTGGCGGGGTGACCCCCACCGCGACCCGTCGATCCGACCTGACGCCCTCCTTCCCGTCGCGCCTTGGACGAACGCTCGCCGCGCTGGCCGTGCCTGCACTGGCACACGCCGCCTCCGCCACGGTGAGCACCACCTTGGTGGCCGACACCTACCTGGTCACCGACAACGGCCACACCTACTCCGTGCTGGACGTCTACGTCACCGGCACGCATCTGGGTGACGTGGTCTCGTCGGTCACGGGCCTCAACGGCACCGCGGGCCACCCTGTCATCTTCGCCACCAGCCTGGCCACGGGCACCGGACTCACCCGCGACGCCGACGGCCGCATCACCGCCGGCACCATCACCAACGACGTGTTCGTGCAGGCAGGCAACAGCAGCTGGCTCCCCACCTACGCCGGTGCCGGCGACGCGTGGGACAGCTTCGTCACCGTGGGTGCTCGCAAGCAGGTGGCCAGTGTGACCAATCGTGCCGGCGTGAAGAAGGTCTACGACGCCAGCACCATTCTGGGCGGCATCGACTTCTCGCAGCTGGGCGTGGCCAACGCGCGCTACGTCAACAACGGCGGCGGCTCCGGCTGGTACAGCACGCTGGGCGCCAATCCGTACTCCACCGCCGGCACCTCCGAGGTGCCCTTCGTCCGTCTCAGCATCTACAACGCCACCTGGAACGCGGCCTACCCGGATCTGGACCGCACCGGCAGGCTGCTCACGCTGGGCAAGAAGCAGACGGGACGGACCTCCGCCGGTGCCTCCGCGGCGTTCACGGGCGACGTGGGCTCCACCTTGGACTTCTGCTTCATGGTGGGCCGCTTCACCATCGACGCCACCGGCATGAGCCCGGCCACACCTCCCACCATGCAGGTGCAGTTCAACGTGGTGGGCAAGAACGGCACCGGCAACGAGACCGGCACCACCTTCTCCGGGGCCACCACGGTCGCGTACAAGCTGAGCCAGTTCTTCACCTTCGCCGTGCCCGCGGCGCCGCCCTCGGCGCCCACCGGCGTGGCCGCCAGCGACGGCACCTCGTCCAGCCTGATCCACCTCGCTTGGAATTCGGTGGGCAACGCCACCAGCTACCAGATCTACCGCTTCCTGGAAGGTGGAACGCCGGAGCAGATCGGCACCAGCGCCACCAACGCCTACGACGACTCCACCGCGGATCCCGCCATCCTCTACTTCTACAAGGTGAAGGCGGTGAACGGCAGCGGCGCGTCCAGCCTGAGCGCATCCGACACCGGATGGCGCGGCCTGCCCACCACCACCGGCGTGGTGGCCTCCGACGGCACCAATCCCGCGGGCGTGGGCATCGCGTGGAACGAGGTGCCGGGTGCCACCGGGTACAAGCTCCTTCGGGCGTCGGCCGGCGCCACTCCGGCGGAGATCGGCACCGCCGTGGCGTCCCCCTTCGTGGACACCACCGCCGTGCCCGGACGGCTGTACCTGTACGGCGTGGCCGCCTCGTGCGGACTGGGCGACTCGCCCGCCGGAACGGACAGCGGCTGGCGAACCTTGGCGGTGCCGGCCACGCTGACGGCGTCCGACGGAACGGAATCGCTGGGCGTGGTGCTGAACTGGACCGAGTCGCCGGGCGCGATCGGATACAAGGTCTTCCGCGGCCTGGTGACGCCGGATTCGCTCCTGGCCACCGTGGGCGCCGTGACCACCTTCACGGACGCCACCGCCGTTCCAGGCATGATCTACCAGTACGCCGTGCGCGCCACGGGCGACGGCACCGGCGACACCGCGGCCAGTCCCACCGACGCGGGCTGGCGAAGCATGCCGGCGCCGGTGTCGGTGGTGGCCTCGGGCGGCACCAACCCCGGCGCGGTGGTGCTGGGCTGGGGTGCCGTGCCGGGCGTGGCCACCTACAAGGTCTACCGATCCATCGGTGACGCGGCCGGCGAGCTCATCGCCACGGTGGAGACCAACGCGTACAGCGACACCTCGGCACAACCGGGCGTGCTCTACACCTATCGCGTGCGCGCCAGCGCTCCGGCCGGCGACGGCCCCGCCAGCGCGGCGTTCACCGGTTGGCGCGGCATCGCGGCTCCCGAAGGCGTGGCCGCCAGCGATGGAACCAGCACCACCAACGTGGTCGTGTCGTGGACCGGCACGGCCGGCGCCGTGGGCTACAAGATCTTTCGCGGCTCGGGCGGCGCTCCGTCCCAGATCGGAACGGTGACCGGCGGCGAGACCACGTCCTTCACGGACGCCACCGCCTCCCCGGGCACGCTGTACACCTACGCCGTCCGCGCCACCGGCGCCGTGGGCACCGGTGACGGCGCCATGAGCACCACCGACGGCGGCTACCGCGGCCTTTCGGCCCCCACCGCGCTGACGGCCTCCGACGGCATCAGCGGCTCGGGAATCACGCTCTCCTGGACGGCGTCCACCGGCGCCACCGGCTACAAGGTGATGCGCGCCACGGGCGACGGCGCACCTGCCGTGATCGCCAACGTGGCTACCACCACCTACGCCGACAACGCGGTCGCCGCGGGCACCGTGTATCGATACGCCGTGGTCGCCAAGGGCGTGGTCGGGGTCGCCGACAGCGCCGCCAGCGAGACCGACACCGGCTGGCGCGCCGTGGCGGTGCCCAGCAGCTTGGTGGCCACCGACGGCACCAGCACGGCCGCGGTGGCGCTCACCTGGACCGGCTCCGGTGGCAGCAGCTACAAGATCTTCCGAGCCCTGGGCGACGCCGGCGCCGAGCAGATCGGCACCAGCGCGGTGGCGTCCTACAGCGACGCCACTGCGGTGCCTGGCAAGGTCTACCGATACTCCGTTCGGGCGGTGACACCGGGTGCGGACACGGCGGCCAGCACGCCCGACACCGGCTGGCGCCGACTGCTGCCCCCGTCCACCTTCGCCGCCAGCGACGGCACCAGTCCGCTGCACGTGGCGCTCTCATGGACCCTGCCCAGCGGCAGCGTGACCGCGGTGAAGGTCTACCGCGCCGTGGCCGATGGAACGCCCTCGGTGGTGGCCACGCTTGGCGGCGACGCCACCGCGTATCTGGACACCTCCGCCCTGCCCGGCACGCTGTACAGCTACGCCGTCGCCGCCACCGGCGACACCGGGACCGGCGACAGCGAGAAGACCGCGGTGAACACCGGCTGGCGCGCGCTCTCGCCGCCAAGCAACCTCAACGCGAGCGACGGCACCAGCGCCGCCGCGGTGATCCTCACGTGGACGGGATCGCCGGGCGCCGTCTCGTACCGCGTGCTGCGCGCCACCGGCGCCGACGCACCGGTCGAGCTGGCCACCGTGGCCGCCCCCGCCGCAACCTACTCGGACACCACCGCCGAACCGGGCGTGGTCTACAACTACGCACTGCAGGCGAACGGTGGCGCGGGCACGGGCTCCAGTCCCGTCAGCGCGTCCAACAGCGGCTGGCGCTCCTCGCCGGCGCCTACCGGCGTCCTGGCGGGCGATGGAACCAGCACCGCCGGCGTGGTGATCACGTGGACCGGCGTCCCGGGTGCCACGTCGTACAAGGTCTTCCGTGCCACCAGCGCCACCGCCCCCGTGATGGTGGGATCCTCCGCCACCACGGGCTACACCGACGCCTCCGCGGCGCCCGGCGTGCTCTACACCTACACCGTTCGGACCGTGACCTCGGGCGGCGACGGCGCCACCAGCGCTCCGGACAATGGATGGCGCAACATGGTGCCGCCGGCTGGCGTCAGCGCCACCGACGGAACGCGTCTGCAGGACGTCACCGTGACATGGAACGCCACGGCGGGCGCCGGCAGCTACAAGGTGATGCGTGCCACCGGTGACGGCGCCCCTGCCGTGGTGGGCACGGTGGCCTCGTCCATCCTCCGCTTTGCGGATGCCACCGCCACACCCGGCACGCTCTATCGATACACCGTGCGCGCCACCGGGTCCGTGGGCACGGGCGACAGCGAGCCCAGCGCAGTCAACACGGGCTGGCGAGCCATCACCGCACCCACCAACCTGATCGCCTCGGACGGCACCAGCACGGCGCAGGTCTCGCTCACCTGGACCGCGCAGACGGGTGCGGCTTCGTACAAGATCTTCCGTACCGGCGTGGCCGATCCGATCGGCACCAGCCCCACCAACGCCTACGCCGACACCACCGCGGTTCCCGGCGTGGCCTACACGTACATCGTGAAGGCCGCCGGCGCTACCGGAACCGGTGACAGCGCCGCCAGCGCTCCGGACGTTGGATGGCGCGCGCCGCAGGCTCCCACCGAAGTGGTGGCCAGCGACGGTGCGACCACCGCGGGCGTGCAGGTGACGTGGTCGGCGGTGGACGGCGCGCGTGGCTACAAGGTGCTGCGTGCGGCCCCCGGCGCCACGGCCTCGGTCATCGCCACCTCCATCGGTGCGTCCTTCACGGATTCGACCGCGCTGCCCGGCGTGCTCTACACCTACTCCGTGCAGACCGGCGGCGTGGCGGGTGACGGCGCCCCCAGCGCCACCGACACCGGTTGGCGCAACATGGTGGCCCCTTCGGGCATCTCCGCATCCGACGGCGCCAGCACCGCGGGCGTCACGGTGACGTGGGGCGCCAGTGCCGGTGCCGCGGGCTACAAGGTGCTTCGCTCCGTGGGAGGTGGGGTGCAGGTCACCGTGGGCACGGTTCGCACCCCCACGCTCACCTACACCGACGGCTCGGCGGTGGCAGGCACCGTCTACACGTACACCGTCAAGGCGGTGGGCAACGCCGGAACCGGCGAAAGTCTGGCCGGACTCTCCAACACGGGGTACGCGGGACTGTCCGCACCGGGATCGGTGGCGGCCACGGACGGCACCAGCACGGCGTCCACCACCATCACCTGGAACGCGGTCGTCGGTGCAGCCAGGTACAAGGTCTTCCGAGGCGCCGCGCAGGTGGCCATCACGGAGGCGACCACCTTCGCGGACACGCTGGGCGCCGCCGGCATGAGCTACGCGTACACGGTGCGCGCCGTCGGCGGAGCGGGCGTGGCCGACAGCGCCTCCAGCGCGCCGGACAACGGCTGGCGCAACCTGCCGGCCCCAGCTGGGTTGGTGGCGTCGGACGCCATCACTTCCAAGGTGGTGGTGACCTGGGGCGCCGTCACGGGCAGCAACGGCTACTTCGTGTATCGCGGCACGGCTCCGGATTCGCTGGCCAGGATCAACGGCGGCGTGGCGGTGGCCGGCACCACGTTCAACGACGTCACCGCTGTCGCTGGCACCACGTACTACTACGCCGTCACCGCACGCAGTCCCGCCGGCGAGAGCGCTCGAAGCGCCATCGACAGCGGCATCCGTCCGTCGTCGTTCGGTCCCAGCGGTCTTGGCGCGCTGGGCGGCGACGGCTCCGGTGGCGCGGGTCACGGACCCGACACCACCGGCACGCCTGCGGATCCTGCAGCCTCGGTGCCCATGGGCTTGCAGCGTTACCTGCTGGCCGTGTCGTTGAACCCGGACGCGGCGGTGGCGTGCGAGGCGACCGTGGAGACCGCCGAGGCATCGCTCGCGGGCGACGCGGTCACGGAGGACGCGGCGCCCGAGGCCACCACGGCGTTCATCGACCTGGACGGCAACGGCCAGCCCGATCGGTGCCAGCTTCGCCAGGGCGACCTGGACCTGAGCGGGGCGATCGACGCCGGTGACCTCGCCGTCCTGCTGACGATGGTGGGCGAAGAGCCGCCGCTGGGCATCGGTGACCTGGACGGCGACGGTGTGGTGGACACCCGCGACGTGGAGATCCTGACGGCCCTCCTGCCGGCCCCCGGCAGCACGACGCCGTGATCGGATGAGCGGCACCCTGTCCCGCCGCTCGGGCTCGTTGCCGAGCGGCCGGGACCGAAGTAGCCTCCCCCGGATGCGCCTGACGCCTTCTTTTGCCCTGTGGGCCGTGCTTGCGGCGGCCTGGATGGTCGCCGGATCCACGGCGAGCGCCCAGTCGCCCTCCACGCTGACGGGCACCGCCACGGCGTTCCGGGTGGTCTCCGGATCCGCCCCCTTCGCGTCCAGCGGTTACTTCATCCTGGCGCCCTCCAACCAGAATTCCTCCTACCGGATCTTCGGCATCACCGGCGCGCTCTCGTCCACCGGCACCTACAGCTGGTCCAAGTCAGCGTCCACCACCGGGCTCCTCCGTCTCTTCGACGACACCGCGCTGGGGGACGTCACCGGGACGTTCACCCAGTCGCTGCCCACCACGGGCGACGCGGTGCTTTTTGAGAACGTCTCGGGTCCGGCCTCGCAGCTGTCCGGCTACACCTTCTCCAACGTTCCGGCGCCCACGGTGCTGGACGGCCGCACGTTCTTCTGCACCATCTCGGATGGCGCCGCGCCGCTGGCCGAGGACGGCACCTATCGCATCGACTTCACCAGCCCGACGGAGTACACGGTCACGGGTCAGACCGGCGCCGCGTTCGACAGCTCCGGAACGTACGTGTTCAGTCGCCCCAACACCTGCCTGGGCCGCGCCGACCTCACCGACTCGGTGTCCGGCGCGGACGGATTCTTCATGGGCTTCACCTCCTCCAGCGCCGGCTGGATCGCCGTCTCGAACGCGCTGGGCGGCTACCAGATCTGCTCCTTCACCACTGTGAACCGGCCGTTCTCGGTGAGCGCGTCCAAGGGCTCCAGCCTGACGTCCATCGACCTGACGTGGGTTCCGCAGGCCGGCTCCAGCAGCTACAACATCTACCGGAAGCTCTCCGGCGCGGTGCAGCCCCCGGTGCTGCTGGCTTCCTCCACCGGCACCACCTACAGCGACCGCACGGCCACGCCGGGCCAGCAGTACGTCTACACCATCTGCTCCGTCTCTCCGGCCGGTCTGAGCCAGATGAGCACGGCCTCCACGGCCTCCACGGGCTGGCGCAACGTGGCGCCCCCCGCCTCGCTGTCCGCGACCGACGGCACGCTCACGGCGTCGGTGCAGCTGACGTGGCCGCTGGTGACGTATGCCACCAGTTACAACGTCTATCGATCGCAGCCTGGAAGCGGATACGCCCTGATCGGCAACTCGGCCGTGAACTCCTACCTGGACGCCACGGCCGCCATCGGCACGCTCTACACCTACAAGGTGGTCTCGGTGACCGTGGGCGAGAGCCTCACCGGCGTCACCGACACCGGATGGCGGAACGCGGCGGCGCCGCTCAACCTGGCCGCCACCGACGGCACGATCAGCTCGTGCGTCTCGGTCACCTGGACGCCCTCCACGGGCGCCAACGGCTACAAGGTGTATCGCGGGCTCAGCGCCACCAAACTCACCCTGCTGGGCATCAGCCGCACGAACGCCTTCAACGACCAGAGCGCCGTGGCGGGCAAGGTCTACACCTACGCGGTCCGCGCCACCACCCTTTCGGGCGACAGCGCGTTGAGCGCCACCGACACGGGATACCGCGCCGTGGGCACCGGCGGCGGCGGCGTGATCCGTCCGCAGACCGGGCTGCTGGCCCTCTTGCCGGCCGCCTCCGAGGACGTGGACCCCTCGCTGGCCAACCTCTCCACCCCCATCGACGCGCGCGATCCCGCTCGGCAGTGGGCCTGCGACCGCGCCACCCGGGACGAATGGGCCGCCGCCATCGAGGCGGGCAGCCGGGATCTGGACCGCAATGGCGAGCCTGATCTCTGCCAGCACGCCCGTGGAGACCTGGATCTGAGCGGCTCCGTGGACGGCGCCGACGTGGGAGTGCTGCTGAGCGTCTTTGGCGAGAGCGCCCCGGCACTGGGCGATCTGGACGGCGACGGCACCGTGGACGCGGACGACCTCCGCGCCCTGCTCACCCTGATGTCCGGCGCCCGGGCTCGCTGAGCGTTTTCAGCGTTCCGCACGCATCAACCGCGCGTCGCACGCACGGCGTGCCAGAGCTTCTTGCCGCGCTTGAGCAGCGCCACCTCGCCATGCAGCAGGTGCCCGGCGGTCAGCCGTGCGTCCGCCGCGGCCTTCTCGCCGTTCACGCTCACGGCCCCGGCGGCCAGGAACTCGCGCGCCTCGCGCTTGCTGGCCGCCAGCGTGGTGCCGGGGAGCAGATCCACCAGCGCCAGCCCCTCGCCCGCCAGCTGCGCCGCCGGAACCTCGCTGGCCGGCAGGTCCGAGGCCACGTCACGCAGCAGCGCGGCGTCCAGGGAACGCACGTCGCCGCTGAAGAGCGCCGCGGCGGCGGCCTTGGCGCGCCCGGTCTCGGCCGAACCGTGCACCAGATCCGTCACCGCGTCGGCCAGCGCCCGCTGCGCAGGCCGCTCCTGCGGCCGCGCCTTCTGTTCGGCCTCCAGCGACTCCACATGCTCGCGCGGCAGGAAGGTGAACCATCGGAGCAGCTGCCCCACCTGGTCGTCCGCCGCGTTCAGGAAGAACTGATGGAAGCGATACGGGCTGGTGCGCGCCGCGTCCAGCCACACGTTGCCCGACTCGCTCTTGCCGAACTTGGTGCCGTC
>CAZKHO010000024.1:0-23689 GCA_964552505.1 uncultured Bifidobacterium sp.
CGCGTGATCGACATCAACATGGGCTGTCCCGTGGACAAGGTGGCCAAGCGCAACGGCGGTTCGCTGCTGCTGTGTCAGGTGCAGGACACCGTGAAGCTGGCGGAGCGGATCGTGCAGGCGGTGGATCGCCATTCGCAGGGGCGGGTGCCCGTGACGGCCAAGATCCGACTGGGCTGGGACCCCGAACGATTCGTGGGGCCGCAGCTGGCGCGCGACCTTGAGCGTGCCGGCATCGCCGCGGTCACCGTGCACGGTCGCTTCACCTGCCAGCTGTTCAGCGGCGAGGCGGACTGGAACCGCATCGGGGAGGTGGTGGCCGCCGTGGACCGGATCCCGGTGATCGGCAACGGCGACATCACGCTGCCGCACCAGGCCGCAGAGCGCATGCGCCAGACCGGATGCGCCGGCGTCATGATCGGCCGCGGGGCGCTCCGGACCCCCTGGCTCTTTCGGCAGGCGTGGCACCAACTTCGGACGGGCGAGCCGCTCCCGGAACCGTCCTTCAACGACAAGTGTCGCGTGATCATCCGGCATCTGGACCTGATGGACAGATACGTATCCCAAGCGCACGCCGTGGATTGCATGCGAAAACGCATCAGCTGGTACGGCAAGACCATGGGGCACATCAAGCCGCTGAAGGAGGCGGTGCGGATCGCCACCACCACCGTGGCCATGCGGGAAGCGGTGGCGGCCTGGATCCATCCAGATCGAGAGCACAGTCCGGTATCCAGTTCTCGGACGCAAATTCAGCCGATCTGAATTTTCCTGGCGGTATGCAACAGGTCGAATCGGCCTCCCGTATCTCAACTTGAAGAGGCTTCGACGAGCCTTCACGGTTCGTCGTCCAAGTGGATTGCACATGCCAGGCGGGCCGGTGCCCGACTGGGAGAGAGGGAAAGGATCCAGCGCGCTGTGTCGTTGCGCGATGGATGGGAGGAACTGGCGATGTCGATCAGAGAGGGAAAGGGAACTCGCCCCGCGTGGCTGCTCGGTGGTGGCTTGGCCGCCCTGACGCTGGCTGCCTCGGCTCAGGCGGCGCTGGTCACCATCTCAGACGTGGTCACCAACACCACGGCCACCACCCAGAGCTACGAGTTCAAGCAGACCATCAAGGTCACCGAATCCATCGCCTCGGTGGCCATCCGCGGCAACATCTCCTTCGTCCTGAGCGACTTCACGGGTGACGGCGCCAGCCTCACCGCCGACAACGGCAATCTCTACAGCGGATGGATGAACGCCGTCCAGGTGAAGAGCTTCGTGCCGCAGAACAACGTCACCTCGTTCGGTGTCACCGCGCCGGTCATGGGCATGTCCATGTACAACGGCAGCTACGGCAAGCCCACGCCCGAAGCCACGGGCCGGTCGCTGGCCGTGAACGACACCATCGAGATCCGCTTCAATTTCCGGCTGTCCGCCGGCGATCAGGCCGCCTTCACGGGAACCTTTGAACTGGTTCCCGCGGGCGCCATTCCTGGTCCCAGCGCGCTGGCCACCGCCCTGCTCGCACCCTGGATCGGCCTGCACCGCCGACGCAGGACCGAGAACGGCCGCTGAATTTCCGATTCGCCCCACGCCCCTTTTGCATCGCAACCCACGAAACCAAACCTGACAGCGCTGATCCGGTGACCGGCACTTCCGTCCCGCCGGATCGACAACAAGGAGAGGGAAAAGAGATGAAGGTTTCCACCATTCTGGCCTCGGCCACCGCCGCCATCGCGTCCAGCGCGATCGCCGGCCCGCTTCTCACCATCAACGCCAGCGTGGGCGGATACGCCCCCATGACGGTGACCTCCAACGGCGTGGCCACCGCCACCGCCGGTCGGTACAGCTACGTGGGCGGCACGGTGAACACCTTCCCGAATCCTTCGTGGGCCATCAGCTGGAATCTGCTGGGCGACGACTCGACGGTGCGCACCAACACCACCTTCGTCACCAACGGCTTCCGCGTCCAGAACCTGTCCAACGCCAGCCAGGACTTCGACATCGTCCTGAAGCTGGCCAACCCCGGACCGTCCAACCTGCAGCTTCAGTGCACGGCCAACTTCGGCGGAACCATCACCTCCGACTCGGCCAGCAGCTCCGCCAGCATCGTGAGCGCCACGGGCGTGCCCATGTGGGTGGGCCAGGTCAACGGCATCGATCGTGCGGGCACGGGCCTGCTGGCAGGCCAGACCTTCACCGCCGGCGCCGCCTCCACCAACAGCTTCGGCCCCGCCAGCGGTTCGTGGACCGGCCCCGTCGCCGGCGCCCTCACCGACATCGGCTACCGCATGCGCTTCACGCTCAGCGCCAACAGCACCGCACTGTTCTCCGGCGCATGGTCGGGCACCGTGGTGCCTGTCCCGGGCGCCCTGGCCATGATCGCCTCCGCCGCCGGCGTTGCGGGCACCCGCCGCCGCCGACAGACGGACTGAATTTCAGAGACCCCGGTCGCGGCCCAAGGGAGTGCCGCGCGCCGGAACCAAGCCACTCCCCGTTGCGACGCAGGCTCTCCTTGGAGGGCCTGCGTCGTTTTTGGTGTCGATGGCGAAGACGCTGCCGCTGGGGCCGCCCACGGTCGCGGCTGGAACGCGCCGCCTCAACGCTGCGGGTTGCGCAGTTCCTTCGCCTGAGGAAGGTCCTCCAGGCGCGCCAGACCGAACACCTTGAGGAACTCGGTGGTGGTTCCGTAGAGCATGGGCCGACCCAGTTCCTCGGCGCGGCCGGTGATGCGCACCAGACGTCGCTCCAGAAGGCTCTTGAGCACCTCGCCGCAGGCCACGCCGCGGATGGCCTCCATCTCGCTGCGGAGGATGGGCTGTCGGTAGGCGATGATGGCCAGCGTCTCCAGCGCGGCGGGCGTCAGACGGCCCTGCTGTCGAAGGCCGCGCACACGCGCCAGAAGCGGCGCAAACGCCGGACTGGTGAGCATCTGATAGCCGCCGGCCAGCCGCTCGATGCGGAAGGCCCGCCCCTGCTCGGCGTACTGGGCGTTCAGCGCGTCGATGGCCTGGCGAACCTGCGCGGCCGAGTCGGACTTCTTGCCGGACTTGAGCCCCAGCATCTCCACCAGCTTCTGCTCGGTGACGGGCCGGTCGTTGGTGAGCAGGACCACCTCCACCCGCAGCGTCATGGGCTGGTCGGCGCATGGAACCGCACCCGAGTCCGCCACGTCCGGCGCGGTCTCGGGAGAGTCGGTCGCTTCAGGTGACTGCATGGGCGGCTTCAGGCGCGGGCCGGACGACCGCGCGAGGCGGCCACCTTGGCGTGGGCCAGAGCCTGCGCGCGCTCGGCGGCGTCGCGCGAGGCCTGCGTGGTGCCGGCGCCGCTGAGCGCCTTGGCGTTGGCCTGCTGCAGCTCGTCGGCGGCCTTCCTTGCGTCGATGCCGTCGGCCGGCACCGCGCTGTCGGCCAGCAGCGTCAGGGCGTCACCCTGCATCTGCGCAAAGCCGCCGTCCACCACCAGCGTGGTGGTTCCCTTGGAGCCGTTCAGCGTGAAGAGCCCGGTGCCCAGTCGGGTGAGGAACGGGCTGGCGCCGGGCATGACGCCCTTCTGGCCGTCGAACGCCTGGAAGCTGACGTACGTGGCGTCCTCGGTGAGGGCGACGGATCCGGGGGTGACGACCGAGCATCGGAAGGTGTTGGCCATGGGGTCTCCGTGGGGGTGGGATGGTAGCAGCACCCCCGGAACCCGCGGAAATCACGCCTCCGTGGCCTTGGGCGGCCCCTGGACGGCCAGCGCAAAGTTGCGCCATCGGGGGTCGGTGGTGACCTCCCGGCCCAGCACCGGCGCCAGCCACCCGGGGATGGGGGCTGGGGCATCGGCACCGGGAAGTTCCACCTCGGCCATCCAGAGCGGCCAGTCCAGGAAGCGGTCCACCTCCCAGGTGAGGCTGCCGTCCCGCACGCGATGGCGCTCCTTTCGGATCCGGCGACCCAGCGTGGACGGCCAGGCGCGCTCAAACGCCGCGGCGTCGATCTCCCGCTCCACTTCCTCACGCACCAGGCCGGCGCCACGCTTCACGGTGTGCAGGTGCCGGACCTCGCCCTGCGGCGTGACGATGCGGCGAAGCCTGCCTTCGGCGAAGTCCGCCGCCTCCAGCGGCTGCTCGGGCAGGTACCCCTGCTCGATCCGCCAGATCTGCGCGCCAGAGGGCATCGCTGGCTCGCCCGTGAGCACCCACACCCGCTCGATCTCCAGCGGCGAGCCGCTCACGACGCGGCGGCCTCCACGCGATCGGCCTGCGCCCACTCGGCCATCAGCGCGGACAGCGCCAGCTTGGGATTCACATTGCCGCGCACGTTCTCCTCGAAGCGGTCCACGGCTCGCATGGCTTCCAGCGTGCGCGCGGCGTCGGGCGTGACGTCCTGGCACGCCGCACGGAGCCGCTGCCGCAGGTGCAGCCCGCAGAGCCGCGCCAGCAGGCCAAGGCCCAGGCGGTTGGCGGCTTCCTTGCTGGCGAACTCGTTCTCCTTCACCACGCCCTCGGCCAGGTCGGCCGCGCGCTGGTGCATGTGCTCGGCCAGTCCGTCCGGCAGGCGGCCGGCGTCCAGACTGGCGAAGCCCTTCTGGAAGTCCGTCCACCAGGCGAACAGCCCCTGACGCTCCGCCATGACGGCGGCGCCCGGGCTTCCTTCGGCGAAGCGCAGCAGCCATTCCAGTTCGGCGTCGGTGGACTTCAACGGCGAGCTCGAGAGCCACGCCTGCATGCCGGCCTGGTCCAGTGGCCCGAAGGCCACCTGCTGGCATCGGCTCCGGATGGTGGGCAGCAGCCGGTCCAGCCGCGTGGTGAGCAGCAGCAGGTACGTGCGAGGCGGCGGCTCCTCCAGGGTCTTGAGCAGCGCGTTCTGCGCCTCGGCCTCCAGCAGTTCGGCCTCGTCGATCACGAAGACCTTGCCGTGCCCGCGCGCCGCGGTGCGGAACGCGGCGGCGTCATGGTGCCGACCGTCGCCGTCGGTGCCGCCGATGATGGTCTCGCGCAGCAGGTCCAGCGGAATGTTCAGCTGCTTGCGCTCGCGAAGCTCGCGGTTGGCGCTGTGGCGCGCCAGCTCCTTGCGGATGACCATGAAGTCGGGATGCGTGCCCGCGTCCAGAAGCCGCGACTCCTCGGTGGGCCAGGGCGGCGCGAAGGCGTCCCGGTGCTGGCGCGTGGCCTGCGGGTCCAGCACCAGTCCTGCAAAGAGCCGCGCAGCCAGCATCTTTCCCACGCCCATGGGCCCGTGCAGGATCCACGCGTGGTGCACGCGGTCCCGGGCCATGGCCGCGGCGAAGGCACGGACGGCGGCGCGCTGGCCCAGCAGCGGGCTCGCCGGCAGGCTCACTTGGGAACCTCGATCAGCACACACGGCTGCTTGCTGGCAGGCGTGCCGGCCGGCGCACCCTTGGGCGGCGGCACCAGCAGCTCCTCGCCGTTCACCAGCATGGCGGGAAACTGCTTGAACAGCCGCTCCACCGGGCCGCTGAAGAGCGTGCTGCGCGCGTCGTAGGCGGTGCTGTCGAAGATGCCCACCGTGACGATGGCGGTGTGCTTGTCCGAGTCGCTGTGGACGTAGGCCTCCAGACCGCGGGCACGCAGCGCGCGGCAGTGCGCCTCCGCCTTGGCGTCCACCTGATCCTGCGTCATGGTGTTGCTGTCGAAGTCGCCCCACATGGCGACCTGCACCGTGAAGGTGGGATGCACACCCGGCATGCGCTTCTTGGCGCAGGAGGTCAGGTCGTAGGCGGAGACGGGACCTCCGGTGCCGGGGACGCGACTGAAGTAGGCCTTGGCGAACGGGCGGTTCCGTCCGTCGGGCGAGAGTGTCTTCACCGATTCCAGCAGGGCGCGCGCCTGGTCGTCCTTGGGACTGCCGAACGCTCCCAGCATCACCACCGAGCCACGGTCCGTGGATCGCACGAAGCTGTCCTTCAGGGCTGGGTACGACTCGGCCAGGCGGTCCCGCGCGGCCTTGGCCATCTCCTTGTGACCATCGTCGGAGAAGGTGGCCAGGACCACCGCCCAGGAGGCGGGGGTGGCTGGAGCGGCCTGCGCCGCGCCCTTGCCCTTGGCCTTGCCGGCCGAGCGACCCGGAACGCCCACCCCGGGGACCGTGGATCGACCGGGCTGATCTGCGGCGTTGCCGTCCACCTCGTCACCGGGATTCATCAGTTCCTGCCCCGGTGCCGGCGAGGGCTTGGGCGGGGGACTGCCACCCTGACCGAAGGCTGGTTCCGCCCCACAAAGCAGCCCTGAAACAGCCAGCACGGCCGCGGCCACCCCACACCCTAACCACCGTGGAGCCGGGGGCTTCGGAAATCTGGTTCGGGGCGAGGAATCGTTCAAGGCTGGAACCCGCTCTTTCCGATGCTACCGACCGGTCGCGGTTGTTCGCGACCACACAACAGCCAATCCTTGCCGCAGGACGCGGAAGGCCAGCTGCCAGGTCGTGGGCTCAGGAAGCGCACCACACCAGGCACGGAGTGTCCCATGTCGGAAGTGAACCCCATCTCAGGCACCGCGGGAGCCCCCCTTTCCAGCGCCGTCCAGCGCGCGCAGCTGGATGCCGCCTCCGCCGCGCAGGGAACCGGTGCCATGCAGGGCGCCCCCCGCACCCAGCTGCAGGACCGGGTCGAGTTCTCCGAACACGCCCGCCACCTGGAGAAGCTCCGCCAGATGCCGGATGTCCGCGAGGGCAAGGTGCAGGCCGCCCGCAGCGCCATCGCCGACGGGGTCTTCGAGACGCCCGATCGCCTTCGCGCGGCCCTGCTGAAGCTGCTCGACGAGATCGAGCCCGGCTGAAACGGGCCCTGCGGGCCGGAATCGAACATCAAGGGCGAACCAGGGCCTCCGTTCGGGGCCCTTGTTCGCTTTTCGGGGTCATGGAACCGGGGAAACCCTGCAACGGGCCTTTACGATCGCGGTTCCAACGGAACCCCCATGCGCCGCACCCACGCCCTGCTCGTCCCGGCCGCCCTCACGCTGGCCGCCCTGGCCCAGAACCCGCCACCGGTGGCCATGCGCCCCGCGGACCTTCGCCGCGACCTGATCGAGCACGCCACCGTGGTGGTGAAGCCCGGTGAGCGGATCGAGGACGGTGCGGTGCTGCTGGAGAACGGGTGGATCACGGCGGTGGGCAAGTCGGGAGAGGTGAAGGCGCCGGCGGGCACCACGGTGCACGACGCCAAGGGCCAGACCGTCTACCCCGGCCTCATCGACGCCGGTCTGGTGGTGGACAGCGCCGCGGCCGCGCGCGCGCTGGGCGACGACGCCAGCGCCCACTGGAACCGCAAGGTGACGCCGCAGCTGCGTGTGGCCGACCTTCCTCCGGTGCCCGGCAACATCCGCAAGGAACTGCGCGACCTGGGCTTCACCATGGCGGCCGCGCATCCCAACACCGGCATCTTCCGGGGCGAGAGCGCGGTGGTGCTCATGGCCGAGGACGACCGCAAGGCCGAGGCGCTGGTGCCGCAGGCCGGGCAGGTGATCGCGTTCGCGCACGTGGGTGACGACGGACCGGAGGACAGCCGCTACCCCGCCGCGCTCATGGGTGCGGTGGCGCTGGTGCGGCAGACGCTGCTGGACGCGCAGTGGATGGCGAAGTGCGACCAGGCGTGGCGGACCAACCCCCAGGGCAACGATCCGCCGGAGGCCAGCGCCGCGTTGGCCGCCCTGCGCCCGTCGATCGAGCGGCGCGAGGGCGTCATCTTCGAGACCTCCGACGAGCACGACCTGCTGCGCGCGGCTCGCGTGGCGCGCGAGTTCGGCCTGCAGCCGCGCATGCTGGGTTCGGGCACGGAGTTCCGCCGCCTGACGGAGGTGGCGGCCGCGCAGGTGCCCGTGGTGGTGCCGATGGAGTTCCCCAAGACGCCGGAAGTGAGCGACCCGCGCAAGGACGACTCGGTGAGCCTCCGGGACCTTTCCACCTGGGCGCTGGCGCCGCGCAACCTGAAGCAGCTGCTGGACGCGGGTGTGGACGCCAGCGTGGGCACCCATCGCCTGAAGAACCGCGGCGATCTGCCGGCGCGCGCACGACGCGCGATGGCCGAGGGACTGACCGAGGACCAGCTGCTGGGATGCCTCACGCTGCGGCCGGCGCGTCAGCTGGGTCTGGACAAGATGACCGGCTCCATCGAGGCGGGACGCATGGCCAACCTGCTGGTCACCGACGGCCCGCTCTTCGGCGAGAAGACGCACGTGCTGGCCACCTGGGTGGCGGGCGTGCCAAGCCTGGGCTACGAGCCGGTGCGCTTCGCGTTCCGTGGACCGTTCACGCTGAAGGCCACGGGCGTGGAACTGACCGGCACGCTGGATCCGGACGCCAAGAGCATCGCCTTCGAGCGACAGCCGCCGGCTCCCGCCGCCAAGCCCGCCGAAGCCGCGGCCACGACCGACGGCAAGACCCAGCCTGGCGCGCCCGCGGCCGCGCCCACCGACGCCGCCAAGCCACCGGAGCCCGTGAAGTACGCCGCGGAGCGTGTGGACGTGGACGCCGACCGCGTGGGCTTCACGCTGAAGGGCGAGGCGTTCGGCGTGACCGGCCTGCTGCGCTGCACCGCGCTGGTGGTGGGCGACGCCGTGGAGGGAACCGCCGAGACCGGCGACGGTCGCACCATCCCGTTCACGCTGACCCGCCGGGAGCCGCCCAAGCCCGCCGACGCCAAGCCGGCGGAAGCGGCCAAGGCGGAGCCCGCCAGGACCGTGGATCCACTGGAGTTCGTTCCGCGCACCGTGCCGCTGGGCGAGTACGGCCTGGAGCGGGCGCCCGTCTCGCAGACGGTGCTGGTGCACGACGCCACCATCTGGACGTGCGGTCCCGCCGGACGACTGGACCACGCGGACCTGCTGGTGGAGGGCGGCAAGGTGAAGGCGGTGGGTCGTGGGCTGAAGGCGCCCACCGGCGCCACGGTGATCGAGGCCGCGGGCAGGCACGTGACGCCCGGCCTCATCGACTGCCACAGCCACACCGGCATCACGGGGGGCGTGAACGAATGGACCAAGAACGACACCGCCGAGTGCCGCATCGGCGACTGCATCGACCCGGACAACCAGGGCTGGTTCCGCGAGCTGGCCGGCGGCCTGACCGTGGCCAACCAATTGCACGGCAGCGCCAACCCCATCGGCGGGCAGAACAGCGTGGTGAAGCTCAAGTGGGGCGGCACCGCGGAGCAGTTCCGCTTCCCCGACGCCATCGGCGGCATCAAGTTCGCGCTGGGCGAGAACGTGACCCGTCCGCGCGGCCGCTATCCCAACACGCGCATGGGCGTGGAGGCGCTGCTGCGCGACAGCTTCCGTGCGGCTCGCGAATACGCCGCGAAGCGCGCCGCCCACGAAGCCCTGCCGGACGACGCCAAGGCGCGCACCGCGCCGCCCCGCCGCGACCTGCAGCTGGACACGCTGGCGGAGATCCTGGCCGGCACGCGCATCATCCACTGCCACAGCTACCGCCAGGACGAGATCCTGATGCTGCTGCGCCTGGCCGACGAGTTCGGCTTCCGCATCGGCACGCTGCAGCACGTGCTGGAGGGCTACAAGGTGGCCGACGAGATCGCCCGGCACGGCGCCGGCGCCAGCACCTTCAGCGACTGGTGGGCCTACAAGATGGAGGTGATGGACGCCATCCCCTCCAACGGATCCATGATGCACGACGTGGGCGTGGTGGTGAGCTTCAACAGCGACAGCGACGAGATGGCCCGGCGCATGAACATGGAGGCCGCCAAGGCGGTCCGCTACGGCGGCTGCACGCCGGAGGAGGCGCTGAAGTTCGTGACGCTCAACCCGGCGAAGCAGCTGCGAATCGACGGACGGGTGGGCAGCCTGGAGCCCGGCAAGGACGGCGACTTCGTGATCTGGAGCGGCGATCCGCTGTCCAGCTTCTCCCGCGCCGAGAGCACCTGGATCGAGGGCGCCTGCATGTTCGACCGCGCCACCGCCGCGGCCATGCGCGAGCGCGACCTGAAGGCGCGCGCCCGGCTGATCGAGATGGCGGTGACCGAAGGCGAGAAGACCGGTGCGCTCAAGGCGCCTGAGCCGGCCAAGGACGCTGCCAAGCCCGCCACCGGGCTGCTGGCCCGGCTGATGGAGCAGCGTCGACAGGCGCTGCTGGACCAGGTTCGGCGCGGCCGCGATCCGGACTCGATCGGGCCCGGAGACTGCGGCTGCGGAGGCAGCGCGCAGGGCTGGAAGCTGATGCTGGAGGATTCGCGATGAACCGTCGTGCACGCCTGACGCCGCTGGCGGCCGCGGCCGCCCTGACCCTGCCCGCGCTGGCCCAGAGCGAGATGCCCGCCGCGCCGCCGCAGCAGCGGCCCGTGGCGCTGGTGCACGCGCGCATCGACCCGTGCGTGTCCGGCAAGGCCCCCATCGAGCAGGGCTTCGTGGTGTTCGACCAGGGCGTGATCACCGCCGTGGGCGCGGGCGAGCCGGCCTCGCTGCCGGCCGGCTGCCAGACGGTGGACTGCGCAGGTCTCACCGTGCTGCCCGGCTTCGTGAACCTAGGCAGCGTGCTGGGACTGGTGGAGGTGCTGCAGGTGAACGCCACCGACGATCGTGTGGAGTTCGGGAGCCATCATCCCGAGGTCCGCGCCTGCGTGGCCGTGAACCCGGACAGCAACCTGATTCCGGTGGCGCGCACCGGCGGCGTGCTGACCACCTGCCTCTTCCCGCAGGGCGGCACCGTGGGTGGACACGCCAGCGTGATGCGCCTGGACGGGTGGACCAGCGAGCAGCAGACGGTGCTGCCGCGCGCGGGCCTGCTGGTGCAGTGGCCCGTCACGGAACCCGTGGTGGCGCCGTGGATGGACAAGTCCGTGGAGGCGCAGCGTGCGGACGCCGCGCGCCAGCTGAAGGAGATCGACCGGTTCTTCGAGCAGGCCAAGGCCTGGGCGGACGCCTTCGAGGCCGATCCCAAGGGCACGCCCGGGGACCTTCGCTTCCAGAACATGGTGGACGCCGTCCGCGGCCGCGAGCCGGTGATCCTGACGGCCAACTCGCCCGGGAGCATCGAGAGCGCGGTGCTCTGGGCCGTGCGACGCGGACTCAAGCCCGTCATCTGGGGCGGCATGGGCGCGGACCAGTGCGTGCCGCTCCTGAAGAAGCACGACGTGCCGGTGATCGTGGCGGGCACGCATCGCCTGCCGCGTCGCGGCGGCAGCGCCGTGGACGACGCCTACGCGCTGCCGGCCCGCCTGCAGGCCCAGGGCGTCCGATTCGCCATCGCCACCGGAAGCGATCCCTCCAACGAGCGGCACCTGCCGGATCACGCCGCCACCGCGGTGGCGTACGGACTGCCGCGCGACGCCGCGCTCCGCTCCATCACCTCCGGCGCCGCCGCCATCGCCGGCGTGGGCGACCGCCTGGGCACGGTGGAGCCAGGCAAGGTGGCCACGCTGCAGGTGGTGCAGGGCGAACCCATGGAGATGGGCACCGAACCGCTCATCGCCTTCATCGACGGCCGCCGCGTGGATCTGGGCAGCCACCAGACGCGTCTGGACGCCAAGTATCGCGAGAAGTACCGACGGATGGGCCTGCTGCCCGCCACCAGCGCCAGGCCGTGATCCGCCGCCACCTGTCGACGGCGCTGCTGAGCGTCGCGCTGCTGGGTGCGTCGGAAGGCTCCGAGCCGCTGGATGTGCATCGCGTCATCCAGGACCGCTGGAGCGCGTGGGTGGGCGCCCTGGATGCGGTCTCCATGCAGGACCTGGATCATGTGGCGGCCACCGGCGGTCTGGAGGGCGACGAGGCGGCGGCCTGCGCGGCGCTGATCCAGACGCTGCACTTCATGGACCACAAGCGACACGTCACGCGCCTGGGCCGCGACGAGATCGTGTGGGGCTCCAACGAGGTGGCCGACCGCATGCTGCTCCGCTGCTACGCCGCGTGCCAGCGCAAGCTCCGGATGATGCCCACGGCGCTGTGGGCCGAAGGTGCGCCGCACCAGGAAGCCGTGTCGCAGACCGGCGACCGCACCGGCGACTGCTGGCTCCTGGCACCCACCGGCTGGATCGTGCGGCAGCGGCCCGAGGCGATCCGTCGAGCGATCGAGCCGCTGCCGGGCGGGCGCTTTCGAGTGACCTTTCCCAGCGGCGCGGTGGCGGAGGTGGCCCGGCCCAACGACGTGGAGATCATCGCCGTGAACGGCGACGCCACCCTGAAGGACGGCCTGTGGCTGCCGGTGATCAAGGAAGCCATGGGCACCCTGCTGGGAGAGCGCAACGCGCGCAAGCGACAGCTGGAGTCGGAGTCGCTCCGTCTCAACGGCGGCAACCTGGCCGTCATGATGCAGCACTGGACCGGCCATCGCGTGCGTGGCGTGCCGCTGGCGGGACAGACGCCGGTGGACACGGTCCGGACCCAGCTCACCCAGGCGCTGGCCCGTCACGCCATGGTGGGCGCGGCCACCGGCCCCACACCCGCCGGCCGCATCCCGCCCAACCATGCGTACATGGTGTTGCGCTTCGACGAGGCGCGCGACATGGTGATCACCTGGAACCCCTGGAACGACGACTTCAGCCCCAAGGGCGACGCGGGCAGGGAGAACGGCTACGCACGCCAGGACGGCGTGGCGGAGATCCCGCTGGCCGACTTCGTGCAGATCTTCCGGATGCTCCGCGTCGAGACCGAGCAGCCCTTCGACGGATCCGCCACGGCGGCGAAGGCGGCCGCACCTGCACCGGTGGATGCGGGCGACGCGCCGAAGCCCTAGCCTCCGGGCGTGCATCCGTTCGAGACCCTCGGCACCGATCCCCTGCTGCTGCCCGCCCTTCGGCGCCGGCACATCGAGACACCCACCGCCGTGCAGACCGGCACGCTGGCCGCGGCGCACGAAGGTCGCGACGTGGTGGCGGTGGCGCCCACCGGCAGCGGCAAGACGCTGGCCTTCCTGCTGCCGATCGCCCGCCGCCTTCGGACCCAGCCTCCGCCCCGGGATCGCGACGGACGCGTGGACCCCATGCATCGGCTCCGCGCCGTGGTGCTGGCCCCCACGCGCGAACTGGCGCAGCAGATCGCCAAGGAAGCGGAGTGGGTGTTCGGCGGCACGGTGCTGCGCGTGGCGTGCGCCTACGGCAAGAGCGCCATCGGTCCGCAGGCCACGGCACTGCGGAAGGGCGTGGATCTGCTGGTGGCCACGCCGGGCCGGCTTCGCGAGCTGCTGGAGTCGGACGCGTGCTCGCTGGCGTGGCTGCAGGTGCTGGTGATCGACGAGGTGGACCGCATGCTGGACATGGGCTTCCAGCCGCAGGTGCAGGCCATCGCCGACCGCTGCCCCACGGAGCGCCAGACGCTGCTCTGGACCGCCACCCTGCCCAAGTCGGTGGAGGAACTGGCCCGCACGCTGGTGCGCGAGCCGCTCCGCTTTGGCGAGCGCCTGACCGAGGCGCGCACCGAGCCGGTGGCGCATGACGCGCCCGACGCGCTCAAGACGCCGCTGCTCCTGCACCTGCTGAAGCAGCCGTCCCGCACGGGCGTGCTGGTCTTCGTGCGCACCAGGCGCCGCGCTGGCTGGGTGCAGCAGGCGCTGCACCGCAACGGCGTCCAGGTGGGCAGCCTGCACGGCGACCGATCGCAGAAGCAGCGCGAGGCGGCGCTGGACGGCTTCATGCAGGGTCGACTGCGCGTGCTGGTGGCCACGGACGTGGCGGCGCGCGGCCTGCACGTGCCCGCGCTGCGCTGCGTGGTGAACTACGACCTTCCCATGGTGGACCAGGACCTGGTGCACCGGCTGGGACGCGCCGGCCACGGTCACGCCGGCTTCGCGGAGGCGTTCGCCTTCGTGGATCCCGACGAGGGCGACCGTTGGAAGCGTCTGGCCAAGGCGTGCGACCTGGATCCGCGCCTCACGCCCATGCCCGCCGAGGTGCGTCCGCGCGAACGCGCCGAGCGCCGGACCGACACGCGCAGCGAGCGCTCCCCGCAGGCCAAGCGCGAGCGCGCCAAGGCCGACCGCAAGGCCAAGCGCGAGCGGCTGGAGACCTTCCGCAAGCGCCGCGACGAGCAGGCCGCCAAGCGCGGCCGCCTGCGCGGCAAGGGCGCGGGCAAGCCGCTGGACACGGCCATGCGTCCGGGCAAGGGTGTGCGGCCGTGAGCGCGCGGCGGCGAGGCTGGATCCTCGACGCCGCCGTCGCGTCGACCTTTGGTTGCCTGATGGCGGTCCTCACCGCCGTCGGATGCCTGCTGGCGCTCTACGGACACGCGTTCGAGGGTGCCGACACGTGGTTCGCCGACCGCTGCGTGCCGTGGCTGGTGGCGCGGCACCGCGCGGTGGGCATCCAATGGGTGAACTGCAGCCAGGCGGCCGCCCCGCTGCTGGGCGAAGTGGCCTCCGGCCCCGACACACCGGCGGTGGCGGAAGCCCAGGGACCCCCGCCGCCGGAATGGATGCTCCAGCTGGTGCCGCCCATGCAGGGACTCCCGCGTGGCGCGCGCGTGGGCGGCATCGCGTTCGGTTGGCCGGTGCCGGCGTTCCGTCGCGCATGGGTGGCGGTGTTCCAGCAGGATCCGTTCCCCATGCCCGCCGAAGTGGACGTGGGCGACGCGGTCATGGAGAACGCGGTCCGCCGGGTGGGCGACGACGCCACCAAGGACCTGCATGTGATGCCGTGGGGACTTGCGGTGGACGCGCTTCCGTGGGCCGCGCTGGCTCTGTGGGGCCTTCGCCAGTGGCGACGCCGGGGCGTCAGTCCGCCGGCAGCAGCGGCACCACCACCCGCACCAGCAGCATGAGCGCGGCGGCCAGCGCCACCATGCCCGCCAGCAGCTGGGCGCTCATGAACCAGACGCTTCGCCAGTAACGATCGAACGAGCGAAGCCGGATGGCCTTCCACGCCACGCTGATCCCCACCACCATGGGAAGCAGCAGCGCCCACCAGACGTGCGCCACCGCCGTGATCGGCTCCAGGAAGGGGATCCAGGCCAGAAGGCTCATGCGCCCTCCCGCCTTGGGCCGCGGAGCGCTTCCAGAACCGCGGCCACGTTGATCAGACCGGCCATGGAGGTGAACAGCGTGCCCATGTCGTTGACCACGCCCACCGATCGGAAGGAATTCACCTGCGACATGGCCCCGTTCGGCAAGGTCATGGGAAGCATCTCGCCCACCTTGCCCGACTTCAGCAGCATGGTGTTCGCGGCGTCCGTCAGGAAGGCCACGGGACCGGCACCCGCCTGGGCCAGAAACCAGAGGCCGTCCTCGCGGCGGTCCACGCAGTCCACGCCGCCCACCAGCACGCCGGTCAGGAAGAGCCCCAGCACCCCCAGCATCACCAGCCGTCCCCGGCGGCCCTCGCCATTGCGGATCTGACCCAGTCCCGGAAGGATCCAGCCCAGCAGGCCCGAGGCAAGGTGCACGGGCTGCTCGTCGGTGGATTCGTCCATGGGAGGCTGGGTGGCTCCGCGTGCAGGATGGCCGCGGGTGCTAGAGTGTAATGCGACCTTCCGCGCCTGACGGCGCGTCCTGCCCCGGAGACCCCCGCCATGACCACCGACCCCGACCAGTCGAAGTCCGCTCCGCCCATCGGCCATGGCGAGGTGGTGGATCGCCGCACCGGCATCGACCGTCGTGCGGTGGAGTCGCCCAGCGCGTCCAACCTGGAGCGCCGTCGTGGCCCCGGCCGACGACTCACCGACTTCGTGAAGAGCGCGGAAGAGGGCGAGATGAACAAGGAGCAGTTCCTGTTCCTGCTGGCCATCGACACCTTCAAGCGCGTCAACCACAAGACCTTCCCCACCTGGACGGACGTGCTGGAGATCATCCGGAAGCTTGGCTACCGGAAGACCATGCCCATGGAGCTGCAGCTGGGTCCCCGCGCCGCCGACTGGACGGAGAAGCCCGACGCCCCCGCCGGCGTGAACAAGCCGGCCGAGAAGCGCGAGGAATGAAGCGGGCCGCCCGGTGAGGCGGCCCGAAGAGCAGCGCACGCTGGCAGACGCAGGAAGGGCTTTTCAGCCCTTCTTCTTGAACCAGTCCGCGTTGATCTGGATGTACTTCTTCCACTCCTCCGGCAGGTCCTCGCCCGGGAAGATGGCCCGCACCGGGCACTCGTCCACGCACAGGCCGCAGTCGATGCAGGTGTCCGGATCGATGTAGAGCTGCGTGGCCTCCGCGAAGGTGCCCTCGCCCTTGGTGGGGTGGATGCAGTCGACGGGGCACACCTCCACGCAGGAGGCGTCCTTGGTTCCGATGCAGGGTTCGGCGATGACGTGGGCCATGGGGTGGACTCCGTGGAAGCGGGCCGGAATCCTAGCGGTGCAGCCGCCGCCGCATCAACCCGAAAAACCATCGGAGCCGGCGCTGAGGCCGGCTCCGATGGGACTGTTCGATACGACTGCTGAGGTCAGCGCGACTTCTTCTTGGTCGCCTTCTTCTTGGCAGCCTTCTTCTTCTTGGCCATTGGATGGCTCCTCTTTGCGTCACGCGGATGTCGGAGAGAGGAGGCGCGGCGTGACGGAACGCGACTCCAGCGATACTTGTACCTTTATCGGCACAGGTTGTGAAGGGCCTTCACCAAAATGTTTCACAAGTCATGCAGACGAGCATCGTGACACCCTCGAGCGCGACCGAACCGGTGGTGGGCGTGGTGGTGATCGGTGCACGCGGTCGCATGGGTCGAGCGCTGCTTGAAGCGATCGAATCCGATCCCGGATGCGCGCTCGCGGGCATCGTGGACCGCGGCGACGCGCTGCCCACGCATGGCGATCTGGTGATCGACTTTTCCTCCGACGAGGGCGTGAAATCGGCCTTGGCTGCGTCAGAACGGCTTTCGGCACCCCTTCTGGTGGGCACCACGGCCCTCTCGGAGGCGTCGATGCAGTCGCTTCGGGAGGCCAGTCGACGGTTGCCGGTGATGGTGACCAGCAACGCGTCCGTGGGCGTGGCGGTGATGCATCGAATGGTGGATCTGGCCATGCGTGCGCTGGGTCCCTCCTGGCAGGTGCGCCTGAGCGAGACCCACCATGTGCGGAAGCTGGACGCCCCCTCCGGGACCGCGCTCGCCCTGGCGGAGACGCTTCGCGCCGCCGGCGGCACGATCCATCGAGCCGACATACGCTCGCGGCGTGAAGGCGACGTCGTGGGGCACCATCGCATCGAGCTGGTCGGATCCGGGGAGACCCTGGTGATCGCGCATGAGGCACACGATCGCGCGCTCTTCGCGCGCGGCGCGCTCCGGCTGGGGCTGTGGCTCCGCTCGGCCGGCCCGGGCTGGCACACCACGCAGGAATGGCTGCAGAACACGCTGGAAAAGGCTCGCCCTGCGTGAGCGCCATCCGCGTGGAAACCCTGGCCAACGGCCTTCGGGTGGCCTTCGAACCCATCGCGGGCATGGCCACTGCCAGCCTCTGCTGGCTGGTGCCGGTGGGCACCGCGGGCGACCCGGACGGCGCCGCCGGCGAAGGCGAGACCACGCTGCTCAGCGAACTGATCCTGCGCGGCGCCGGCTCGCTGGACAGCCGCGGCTTCAGTGACGCGCTGGACGCGCTGGGCTGCAACCGCCGAACCACCGCCAACGCGTTCCACACCATCGTCACGGCCACGCTCATGGGCAACCGGATGGCGGACGGGCTCTCGCTGCTGGTGGACACCGTGCGCCGCCCCCGCCTGGACCAGGAACATCTGGACCCGGTGCAACGCCTTGCGCTGCAGGCGCTTGAAGGGCTCACGGACGACCCACAGCACCTGGTCATGCTCCGGCTGGCGGGCCGCTTTCTGCCGGCCCCGTACAACCGGACGGGCTACGGACACGCCGACGGACTGCGCGCCTGCACCATGGATCGCCTCCGGCAGTCGTGGCGGCGTCGTGCGGTGCCCAAGGGAAGCATCCTGGCGATGGCGGGTGCGGTGGATGCCGACGCGCTGCTGCCGGTGCTGCAGCGACTGCTCGGTGACTGGGAGGGACAGGTCTCCGAGCCTGCCGTGCAAGGCGCGGCGGCCGGCGGCGTGGATCATCTCGCGCTGGACACCGCGCAGACGCATCTGGCGCTGGCGCTGCCCGCGCCGGTGGACGCGCACGCCGACGCCAACGCGCTGCGCCTTGCCAGCCTGGTGCTGGGGGGCGAGGCCAGCAGCCGACTCTTCACGGAAGTCCGCGAGAAACGCGGCCTCTGCTACAGCGTGGGCGGAAGCGTGGCTCTGGGGCGCGACCGCGGCATGCTGCAGGTGTACGCGGGCAGCACACCGCAGCGCGCCGGAGAGACGCTGGCCTGCGTCCTGGCGGAACTGCGCCGTTTCGGAAAGGGCGTTTCGCACGAGGAATTCGAGCGTGCGCGGACCGGCATGAAGTCGCGCACCATCATGCAGGGCGAGAGCGCGGCGGCACGCGCCAGCGCCGTGGCGGGCGACCTGTTCCGCCTGGGCCGACCCCGCACGCTGGACGAGCAGGCCGCCGAGATCGACCGCCTGACCCTGGACGGCGTGAACCGGGCCATCGCCACCCACTGGAGCGACGGCTGGGTGGAGCGCATGACGCTGGCCACCGTGGGGCCCGCCCCGCTGGAAACGCCCCGCTAGACTGCGCTTCCCATGGCCGTCGAGACTTCCGCCCTAGCGCCCGGCACCCGCGTCCGTGTCACCCAGCAGCTGCCGCAGACCCATGCGGCATGGTCGACCACCATCGAAGGCACCGTGGTCCGCTGGCGACAGGATCGCACCGGAAGCTGGTTCGCGCACGGCCGTGACGACAAGGTGTGGCTGGATCGGCTGGAGCTCCGTCGTGACGACGGCGAGCTGGTCACGCTGAACCTGGATCGCTGGAGCCTGGTCGAGCGCGTGGGCTGAGCCCGGACGCGCGTCAGCGGATCCGCAGGAAACCGATGTTCACTTGGGGGGCGACGCGGCGGGAGCCGCGGCGGGCTTGGCCGCGGGCGTGGAGGGTGCGGCGGGCGGCAGCGCCTTGCCGGACTGGCTGTTGAGCTGCTGCAGCTGCTTCTCGATGCGGTCCAGGCGGTCCATCACGGGCTGCAGTTCCCGCGGAGCACTGTCCCGCTCGGAGGCCTGGTTCAGGTTGGGCTTGGCGAAGGAACCGGCGTGCAGCGGTCGCACCATGTGCTCCGCCTGCCATGCGGCGGCGGCCAGCGTCACCGTCCTGGACGCGGGGCCGCGACGCACCGTGAACGTGATGGTGTCGCCCGGCTTCATGGTCTTCAGCTTTCGACGGATGTCGTGCGGACTGGCGTCCTGCGAGCCGTCCACCGCGATCACCACGTCGTGATCCTCCAGGCCCGCCTTGGCGGCCGGAAGCCCGGGAATCACGTCGATCAGGAGCGTGCTGCGCGCCGGATTGATGCCCATGTGCTTCACCAGCGCGGCGCCGGGCTGCTCCATGGTCACGCCCAGCATCACCGGGGGCGGCGTCAGGATGTTGCCCTTGGCGTCCACATAGGTGCCGTCCGTTCGCGGCTGCAGGTATCCGGGTCGACCGGGCGCGCCGGCCGGCGGCTGGTTCACGCCCTGCGCCATCTCGTTGGCCTGCTTGGCGGCCGCCTCGTGCTGCGGATCCGAGGACTTCTTCCCCGCAGCGTCCGTGGCGCAGGCGGCCAGCGAGAGGACCAGGGCGAGCGCGGACAGCGGACGGAGTCGGGCGATGCACATGCGCCGAATGCTACCGATGGACCGGTGCATCCCGTTATGCTGCGATCGTGCGAGGCACGGCTCCCATCCTGTGCGGCCTGACGGTGCTGGCGACCGCCTCGTGCGCGCCAAACCACCGCACAGGTGACCCGCGGGGACCCTCGGAGCCGTCCGTCACGGCAGCGCCCTGGCCCTACGCCCCCGCCACCGTCCGCATCCATCCGCTGAGCCGGCTGGTTCCGACCACCGACGGATCCTCGCCCAGACAGGCCGAGGTGCGCGTGCAGTGCCTGGATCCGGAAGGAGACGCCACCCGCGCCGTGGGCACCCTCTGGCTCCGACTGGGCGCGGGCGAACAGGCCCACATCATCGAGTGCGATCTGGGGGATCCCAAGGTGAACCGGGAGGAGTGGGATCCGGTCACACGAACCTACGCGCTCCGGCTGCCGGTTCCGGAAGGCTTCGCCTGCGCCCCCGGGGCCACGGTGCCCGCGCAGGCGCGGCTGCGGCTGGCCCAGACCAAGGAGCTGGAGGCCGAGGGAAGCCTGAGCTGCCCATGAGCACCAAGGCAGGCGCCCTCCGCGCCGACCTGTGGATGCTGCTGGCTTCGGCGATCTGGGGCGCCGCCTTCGTGGCGCAGCACCGCGCCGCCGAACATCTGGACGCGCTCTCCATCGCGGCGCTCCGCTTCACGGCGGGCGGACTGCTGCTGCTGCCCATCGTGGCGGTCCGTCGGCGACGCGTGCGTGCGCACTCACCTGCCGGGACCGTGCTGACCGGCGGCCTCTCCGCTGGCCTGGTGATGCTGGTGGCCTTCCTGCTGCAGCAGCGCGGCATCGAGGCGGGCAGCACGGCCAGCGCCGCGGGCTTCATCACGGGTCTGTACGTGCTCTTCGTGCCCATGCTGGGCCTGCTGGGCGGCATGCGCACGCACCCTGCGGTGTGGGCGGGTGCGGTCTTCGCAACCGTGGGCCTGTACCTGCTCAGCATGTCGGAAGACCTGCGTCTCTCCACCGGTGACGCACTGGTGCTGGCATGCGCCGCGGCATGGGCGGTGCATGTGCTGCTGATCGGAAGATTCTCGCCGCGTTGCGACGCCATCGAGCTGGCGGCGGCGCAGTTCCTGGTGACCGGTGCGGCGGCCACGCTGATGCTGCCCCGGCTTCCCACGGCGGAGGCCTTGGCTGCCGCATGGTGGCCCATGCTCTATCTGGGCCCGGTGGCGGTGGGTGTGGCGTTCACCTTGCAGGTGGTGGGTCAGCGGATCGCGCCGCCCGCGCACGCTGCGGTCATCCTGAGCATGGAGGGTCTCTTTGCCGCGGTCTTTGGCGCGCTGATCGGCGGCGAACGTCTGGGGTGGGGCCAATACGCGGGCTGTGGCCTGATGCTGGGGGGCATCCTGCTGGCCCAGTGGCCCGAGTTCACCCGCAGGAACGCCACCGCCGCGGGCGAAAGGACCCATGGAAACCCCGGGGAATGCTGCTAGAATGTCGCCCCGCGTTTGGGGATTAGTGTAACGGTAGCACAACTGACTCTGACTCAGTTAGTCCTAGTTCGAATCTAGGATCCCCAATTGAAGCCACGGACGAACGCCCCGGCCACCTCCGGGGCGTTCGCGCTTTTGCGGGAGCGACGCTCGAGTGCGGCGGCCTTCTCACCCGTCACGCCTCTCCTCCATACGATCGAACGCATGCGCGTGGTCAGCCTGCTCCCTTCGGCCACGGAACTGCTCTGCCGCATCGGCGGGGCGAACCTGCTGGTGGGCCGGAGCCACGAGTGCGACTTCCCGCCGGAGGTGCTCAGGCTCCCCGTGCTCACCTCGCAGGTCACGCACGCGGTCACCAGCGCCGAGATCGACCGCCAGGTGAGGCAGGCGCTGCAGGAGGGTGACGGCGGCGCGGCGCTCTACACGCTGAACGAGGCGGCGCTGGCGGACCTGAAGCCGGACGTGATCCTCACGCAGGACCTCTGTCATGTCTGCTCCATCGACCTGCGCACGGTGCAGCGCATGGCGGCGGGCATGCGGCCGCAGCCCAAGGTGCTCAGCCTGAACCCCTCCACCGTCTGGGACGTGCTGGACGACCTGCTGCGCGTGGGCGAGGCCGTGGGGCTGCAGGACGGCGCGCAGCGGGCCATGGTGGAACTGCGCGAGGGCTGGTGGAGCGCCGTGGATTTCGTGAATCCGTACGTGCCGGGCCCCGAGGTCCTCTTCCTGGAGTGGTGCGACCCCCCGTTCGGCGGCGGCCACTGGACGCCGGAACTGGTGCAGGCCGCCGGAGGCCGGCATTCGCTGGGAACCACGGGCACCAGAAGCCGGCAGCTGACGCCCGAGGAGATCATCGAGGCGGCGCCCGAGCGCGTGGTGATCTGCCCGTGCGGATACGGGCTGGATCGTGCGTGGCGCGAGTTGGAGGTGCTGCGGCGCACGCGCTGGTGGCCCCTGCTACCGGCCGTGATGGAGGGTGGGCCACAGGCCGTCGCGGTGGTGGACGGCAACCGCATGTTCAACCGCCCCGGGCCACAGCTGGTGGACGCGTTCCGGTGGATGGTGGGATGGCTCAACGACCGTCCGGAAGTGATGCCGGACGGGTTCCCCGTGCGCTACGCCTGCTGAGTTGGCAGGCTTGCATCGCCGATAAGACCGCAAGCAGCCGTCCTTCGCTGACGGATGGCACGGCGCGCGACCCGCCGTGAATCGCGTTTGGCATGCGCCTTGCCCAAGGAACCGGTCGGCGAGCCTGGAGCGCCGCGAAAGGAACCACCCACTCCCATGCAGATCGAACGCTTCACCGAACCCGCCAAGGAAGCCATCCAGTCCGCCGGCAGCCGCGCCAATCTGGCCGGTCACGGCGAATTGAGTCCGCTGCACCTGCTGGCCGCCATGCTGGAGGAGCGCAACGGCCTGGCCACCAGCCTGCTGCAGCGCTGCGGTGTGGAACCGGCCCGTGCGCTGGACGTGGTGGAGGCGGAACTCCGCCGTCTTCCCAAGGTGCAGGGTGCGCAGGCCACGACCGGTCAAGCCTTCATGCAGGTGCTGACCGACGCCGAGCGCGAGTCCAAGCGCATGAAGGACGCCTACGTCAGCACCGAGCACCTGCTGCTGGCCCTGGTGGAGACCAGGACGGTGGCCAAGGAGGCGCTGAGCGTGCTGGGCCTCAACCGCGCGCGCGTGCAGGGCGCCATCGACGCCGTCCGCAAGGCCAGCGGCGTCAGCGGCGTGAACGACCCCAACGCCGAGGGCGGCATGGAGGCGCTGAAGAAGTACGCCATCGACCTCACCGAGCGCGCCCAGAGCGGCAAGCTGGATCCGGTGATCGGCCGCGACGAGGAGATCCGCCGCTGCATGCAGGTGCTGAGCCGCCGCAGCAAGAACAACCCGGTGCTCATCGGCGAGCCGGGGGTGGGCAAGACCGCCATCGCGGAAGGCCTGGCCCTCCGCATCGTGAACGGCGACTGCCCGGAGGGGATGAAGGGAAGCCGCATCATGGCGCTGGACGTGGGCCAGCTGCTGGCCGGCGCCAAGTTCCGCGGCGAGTTCGAGGAGCGCCTGAAGGCGGTGCTGCGCGAGGTGGCCGCGGCCGAGGGCAGCGTGATCCTGTTCATCGACGAGCTGCACACCATCGTGGGTGCGGGGCAGACCGAGGGCAGCCCCAGCGCAGGCAACCTGCTCAAGCCCGCCCTTTCGCGCGGCGAACTGCGCTGCATCGGCGCCACCACGCTGAACGAGTACCGCAAGCACATCGAGAAGGACCCCGCCTTCGAGCGCCGCTTCCAGCCGGTGTTCGTGGGCGAGCCCAGCGTGGAGGACACCATCGCCATCCTGCGCGGCCTGAAGGCCCGCTACGAGGCGCACCACGGCGTGCGCATCCAGGACGGCGCCATCGTGAGCGCGGCCACGCTGAGCCACCGCTACATCGCGGACCGCTTCCTTCCCGACAAGGCGATCGACCTGCTCGACGAGGCCGCGAGCCGCCTGCGCATGGAGAACGACAGCGTGCCCGCGAGCATCGACGAGATCCGCCGCGAGGTGATGCGCCTCGAGATCGAGCGCGAGGCGCTCAAGCTGGAGAAGGATCCCGACAGCAGGAAGCGCCTCGACGCGATCGAGAGCGAACTCGCCGGCCTGCAGGAGCGCAACCGCTCCCTGACCGCGCAGTGGGAGGTGGAGAAGAAGG
>CAZKHO010000025.1:0-23620 GCA_964552505.1 uncultured Bifidobacterium sp.
GTGGATCTCTTTGGTCAGCCCGATCCCCATCCGCCAGCGGCCGTGCGCCGCGTGGCCATGCGCGGGGTCCGGACGGTGATCGTGGAGTGCAAGGCCACGCGGGCGGACTTCCGGAGCGACCGCGCGGAGCTGGATCATGCCGGCCTGGAGCACGCGCGCCTGCGCGCGCGACGCGACCGCATCCGTGAACAGCTGCTCCCGCGATGGGAGCCGCACCTGCGGCGGACGGGAGAGACGCTGTTCGCCGAGACCGACGGCTGGAACGCCGGCCAGTCCCGCCTGGCCAGCGTGCGGAAGGCCGATCGCGACGAGCGTCTGGCCGCCCAGGCGCTTCGCTCGCAGGTGAAGTTCTCCAGGATGGCGCGGTGGCGCCTGGCGGATCGCCTGTACCTGTGCACGCCCGGGGCGCTGCTCAAGGCGTCGGAGATCCCTGCGGGTTGGGGACTGATCGAAGTCACGCGTGGCGCCGTGCGAGTGCGCGCCGTGGCACCGGATCTGGACTGCCCGGAACCCCGCCGCTGGCGAGCGGTCACCTGCGTGCAGCACCGAAGCGGGCGCCAAGTAGACTGACCACACGCCCTCGTAGCTCAGCTGGATAGAGCAGGAGCCTTCTAAGCTCCAGGTCGCAGGTTCGACTCCTGCCGGGGGCGCTTTCCGTTGGCGGTGCTCCTTCCCATCGAACGCTGACTTGGGGAATCTTCAAGCCCGAGGTTGGATGCAACCGATGAAACAACGTACCGGGAGATGTTTTTATAAGACTTTCTCGTTTCATCCGAGATTGAATCCGCAAGTCGGACGGTGTCGAACCGTCCCATCGCGCAAGGCTTGGGTGCGTCGGCCTGCGGCCCACGAACTCTCAAGAAAGGACCCCCTCTCATGCACACGAATCGACTCACTGCTCTGGCGCTGCTCTCCGCCGCCGCCATTTCCGCCAGCCTCACCGCCGACACCGTGAAGGTGGCCGCGGACACCGACACCCGCGTGGTGGCCGAGTTTGACGCCTCCAACGAGGTGGAGGCCGTCCAGATCGAGACCAAGGCCGACGACGGCACCTGGATGCTGGACCAGATCGAGACCGCCTCGGCCGAGGAAGTGATCGAGGAAGGCGCCGATGTGGCCAACCTGCTGGCCACCGGCGACTGCAACGGCAACGACATCCCCGACGCCACGGACATCGCCAACGGCGCCGAGGACCGCGACCGTGACGGCCGCATCGACACCTGCGAGCGCGCCAACGGCGACATGAACCTCAACGGTTTCGTCAACATCAACGACCTGTACTACTGGCTGGGCATCCAGGACAGCCCGTTCGCCGCCCAGGGCGACATCGACGGCGACGGCGAGCTGAGCGGCGGCGACATCGCGCTGATCCTGCTCAACTTCGGCACCACCGTCTGATCCCGGGCGTCCGCCCGGCACATCGAGACTCCGAAAAGGACGGGTCGTCCGCGTTCCCCCATAATCGGGGGCGTGGGCGGCCCGTCCGTCATTTCCCGAGGCCTTCGGATGGCCTGGCTCGCCGTGGCGCTGCTCTGGCCCGTGGCGCTGCTGAACTATCTCGATCGCCAGCTGCTGGCATCCATGAAGTTCTCCGTGATGCACGACGTGCCGGGCATCGACGGCGACGCGTCGTGGGGACTGATGCTGGGACAGTTCAAGTGGGTCTACGCGTTCCTGAGCCCGCTGGGCGGCCTGGTGGCCGACCGCTTCGGTCGCAAGCGAACCATCGTGGCAAGCCTGGCCGCCTGGAGCGCGGTGACGCTGGCCACCGGACACGCGCAGACCTTCGGCCAGCTGCTCTGGACCCGCACGCTGATGGGCTGCAGCGAGGCCTTCTACTTCCCCGCCGCGCTGGCGCTGATCGCGGATCATCACGCGCCCGGCACGCGCTCCCGCGCGGTGGGCGTGCACCAGATGGCGGTGTATGCAGGGGCCATCCTGGGCGGATTCGGCGGCTACGCGGCCGACGTGCCGGACCTGGGCTGGCGCGGGGCGTTCCATCTGGCGGGCCTCGCGGGTCTGGCGTACGCGGTGCCACTGGCACTGCTGCTGCGCGAGGCGCCTGACCGCAGCGCCACCACGTCAAGAATCGAACCAGTGTCGGCGTCACATCCGGGGCCTTCGTCGCTGGTGCGTTCCGTGGCACAGGACCTCTCCCAGCTGCTCCGGACGCCTGCGTTCCTGATGCTGGTGGCCTGCTTCACGCTGCCGGCGCTGGCGGCGTGGGTGGTGCGCGACTGGATGCCCGCCATCCTCAAGCAGCAGTTCAACATCGGCCAGGGCGTGGCCGGCGTGTCCGCCACGCTCTACTGGAACGTGGCGGCGCTGCTGGGTGTGCTGCTGGGTGGATGGCTGGCCGACGCGTGGAACCGCCGCACGCCGCGCGGCCGGATGTTCACCAGCGCGCTGGGCATCTCGCTCATCGTGCCGGCGATGTTCGGCGTGGGCAACGCGCCCTCGTTGGTGGTGGCGGTGTCCTTCCTGGCTCTCTTCGGTCTGGGCTGGGGCCTGTTCGACTGCAACAACATGCCCATCCTCTGCCAGGTGGCGCCGCAGAGGCTCCGCGCCACCGGCTACGGGCTCATGAACCTGGTCAGCATCAGCTGCGGCGGTTTCGCGGATCTGGGCTACGGCGTGATGCGGGACCACGGCCTGCCGCTCAACGGCATCTTCGCCATGTTCGCCCTGCTGGCGGTGGTGGCGGCGGTGCTCATGGCGCTGATCCGACCCACGGGGATCGGGTCGACCGTTCCCGCGACGGACTGAGCCGCCATTCAGTTGTCCAGCTTGGCGCCTTCCTTGATCCAAGCCTCGATCAGGCCCGCCTGTTCCGGCGTGAGGCGCGGTCCCTTCTTGGGAGGCGGCATGCGCTTCTTGCTGGTGTCGGCCTTCATCACGGTGGTGAACATGCTGCTGCGGGCAGGCTCGCCCCGCAGCACCACGGCCATGCGCTTCGCTTCGCTCTTGATGAGCTCGGCCATGTGATCGAAGCCGATGCCGTCCTTGGGCTTCTCGCCGCTGTGGCACTCGAAGCACTTGTCCTTGAGCAGCGGGAGCATGTCGTCCTTCCAGCTCACGGGCTTCTTCGGTGGAACCGGCTGGGGCACGGAACTGGGCGGGTTGCCTGGTGCGCCCGGCGACTTCGAGGCGTCGGAAGGCTTGGGAGCGTCGGACGGCTTCTGACCATCGGAAGGCTTGGGGGCGTCCGAGGGCTTCGAAGCGTCGGCTGGACTGGGCGGATCGAAGTCCCACGCCTCGATCTGGCCATGGAAGCGCTCTCCGGACACGGCGCCAAGACTCACGGCGGGCTTCGGTGCGTCCGCGGGCTTCGGTGCGTCCGCGGGCTTTGGAGTTTCGGCCGGCTTGGGAGTCTCCGCGGCCTTGGGAGCTTCCGCAGGCTTGGGGGTTTCGGCAGGCTTCGGAGCCGCCACCGGCTTGGCTGGCTCCGCAGGCTTGGGGGCCGCGGGAGTTGCAGCGGCGGGCTTGGGCACTTCCGGGACCGTTGCCGCCGGTGCAGGCTTGGCCGAATCCGCGGGCTTGGCCGCAGGCACCGCGGGCACGGCTGGCTTGGTGGTGTCGCTCGCCTTGGGCGCTTCCTTGGGCGATTCCGGCGCTCCCGCACGCGCGGCCGCCCACGAAACCTGCACCGCATTCGCGAGCTTGGTTGTGACCGCACCCTCGCCCCACACCATTTCGCCACCCACATGGCCGGTGAACGCCATCGCGCCCGCCGTGAGCAGCGCCAGAAGTCTGGTGGCGGCGACCAGCCCCGGACGCTCGTCGGACCTGGACAGGCTGGCAAGCCCAGCCAGCACCACCGCAGCAACCGTGCTCGCCACGGCGAACCATCGATGCAGCTCCAGTCCCTTGCCGCTGCCTTCGTCCTCGGCGAAGAACCAGCCGCTCACCGAAGCCACCACCGCCATGGCGGCGCCGATCCACAGGCAGTGGAACGCGAACTCGCCCACGCCCTCCTCTCCGCGGAACCAGTTCCAGACCACCGCCAGCGTGCCGATGAGAAGCAGCGCCAGCGGAAAGTGCAGCACGAGCGGATGCATGTGCCCGACGAAATCCATCCAGGCTTGCGCGACGGGATCGGACGAGCTGGCGGCGGCAGCGGCGATGAACATGGAGTCGATGGTACGGAATCGCCTCGCACCAAAAAGAGAAAGGGCGTGAGTCGCTCGGTTTGAGCCGAGCGCCCACGCCCTTTTTTGCGGGGGGCCTTCGCCTTGAAGCGAAGTCTTCTCCCCACCCGTCCAAGATGATCTCGGGCCGTCGGACAATGCCGACAGCCCTACAGAGCCACACTCCCCAAGGAGGTTGTCCTTGGTTGCCCCCAATCTCGCCCGAAACGGCCACTTGTCAAGGAATCAAGGCGCTCGAAGGCTTGTCGAAACCAATTTCTTGCATGCCTGAACCATCAAATGCGTCCGAGAACCATTTCTGATACCCCACACGGCACAATATCGGGGGTGACTCCTTGGCCACGCTGCATCCTGCACGCCGATCTCGACGCGTTCTTCGCCAGCGTGGAGCAGCTGGACCACCCTGCGTGGCGAGGCAAGCCTGTGCTGGTGGGCGGCTCGGGCGATCGCGGCGTGGTGGCCGCCGCCAGCTACGAGGCGCGCCGCTTCGGATGCCGAAGCGCCATGCCCATGCGCCAGGCCATGCGCCTCTGCCCCGACGCGATCGTGGCGCCGCCCCGCTTCGACCGCTACGCCGAGTGCAGCGCTCGCTTCCGCTCCATCCTGAACGACCAGTCCCCTCTGGTGGAACCGCTGAGCATCGACGAGGCGTTCGTGGACGTGACGGGTTCGCAGCGGCTGCTGGGAACGGGACAGGCCATCGCTCAGATCATCCGTCGTCGCACGCGTGAGGAACTGGGCGTGACGGTGAGCGTGGGTGTGGCGTCCAGCAAGTTCGTGGCCAAGATCGCCAGCGACATGCGGAAGCCGGACGGTCTCACGGTGATCGCGCCGGAGGAGGCGGCGGAAAGGCTGGGTCCCCTGCCCATCGAACGCATGTGGGGCGTGGGACCGCGCACGGCGCCACGTCTGCACCAGCTCGGGCTGCACACCTTCGCGCATCTGCAGCAGCGTGACGAGGCTTCGCTGCGGGCGGCGCTGGGATCCGCCGGTCCGGCGTGGCGGCTGCTGGCGCTGGGCATGGACGACCGGCCGGTGGAGACGGAGCGCGAGGTGCGCAGCGTGGGTCATGAGGAGACCTTCGCGGTGGACGAGTCGGATCACGATTCGCTTCGCGCCGTGCTGCAGGAGCAGTGCGAGCGCGTGGCCATGCGGCTGCGGGCCTCCGGCGGCCTGGCACGCGCGGTGTCGCTGAAGCTGCGCAAGCCGGACTTCCAGACCTTCTCGCGGCAGCGCACGCTGGAGGCGCCCACCGCGTCCACGCTGGCCATCGGGCGAGCGGCGGCGGCGCTGCTGGACGCCTGGTGGAAGGAGTGGCCCGGCCCGCTGCGGCTGCTGGGCGTGAGCGTGGATCGCGTGGACGCGGGCGCCGCGGCCGAAGCCCTGTTCACGGATCAGGACGACGAGCGCCAGCGCGCGGTGGACGCGGTGGCCGACGAGGCGGTGCGGCGGTTCGGTCCGGAGGCGCTGCGTCGCGGCGGCTCGCGCACGGACGGTCGACGCTCTCGACGCGACGCCACCGATCAGGGGCCGCGCCCGGAGGCGGGCTGACGGCTCATCGCTCCTCGATGGGCGGGTAGCAGAGCTGGCCCCAGTCGTCCACGTAGCCGTGCTCCATGATCACCTGCAGGAAGCAGGCGATCAGGTGCTGCAGCATCTGGCTGGCTCGGCGCACCGCGGTCCGGTTCAGGCGGCCGTTGTAGGTGCTGCCGCCGTGCACCAGCTGGTTGCGCACGAAGTGGATGCGGCCGAGCAGGCGCGCCAACGCCGCCTCGTGCCGACCTTCGCGCAGCTGCTCGCGGGCGCGACCAGCCCCGGCCGCGGCGTCGCGGTTGCGGTCACGGCCACGGGGCGCCGCCGGCTCGCTCCAGAAGTGTCGACAGAGGTAGCGGTCCTCGAAGAGCGCGGTGGCCAGCTTGGCGTGCGTCTGCAGCACCGCGGGCACCAGACCGTCGTGATCGTGCTGGAGCAGCTGCTCCGCGAACACGCGCAAGCTGTCGCGATCCGCCATGGGGGTGCCGGCGCGCGTGTCCCAACGGCCGTAGAGGCTGTTGAGCGCGATCCACTGCGCCACCAGCCGCGCGTCCAGGTCCTCCTGCGGATCGCACCGCTCCGCGAACTCCAGCCAGGTCAGCGCGCGGTGCACCCGGATGCGGACACCTTCGTAGAGCAGCGCGCGGGCGTACGCGTCCCGACGCGGCTTCCAGAGACGGCGCAGGCGATCGATGTCGAGCGGGGCGCCTCCCCAGGAGTCGGTGGCCGGTGGACGGACGGGTCGCGCAGGCATGGGCGCAATCTACCGACGCGGATTCAGCCGCCAGCCCAGCGCCAGCCCGGCCATGGCCGAAGGAAGGCCCAACGCCAGCGAGAGTCCGATGTTCAGCATCACCTCGCCGAAGTGCCCGCCACGCGCCAGTCCGGACACGTCCACGCCGAACGCGCTGAAGGTGCTCAGTCCACCGCAGAATCCGGTGACCCAGAGCATGGCCAGACGGTGCGCCCGCTCCTGCGCCGGGTCCAGCACGTCCGTGGCCAGCGCCTGACGCCGCGTCAGGTGCCCCAGCAGGATCCTGCCGAAGAACCCTGCCACGAACGTGGCCACCACGTTCACCACCAGCGTGGCGTGCCACGGCGCCAGATGCGCGGCCACGAACTCCTGGCGCGTGAGCGCGCGCAGCACCGTGCCCACGGCGCCTCCCGCGCCCGCGATGATCGCGCCGGTCAAGGGCGGCGGCTTGGGCGAACGCCACGCCGTAGGGGGCGGATCCGCATGCCCGCCATCCGTCACGTCGGAGGACGGACCGGAGGTGCGGATCACGAGCCACCTCCCGCCAGGAAGTGCCCCGCATGCGCCGCCAGCGCGCAGACCACCACGCTGCCCGCCGCAAATCCCGCGCTGGTGCGACGAAGGCCGCGCTGCCAGAGCTCCACGCATTCCACGGCGAAGCCGCTGAAGGTGGTGAAGCCACCCAGGAATCCGGTGACCGCGATGTCGACCGGCTGCAGGCCCTGGCCCGCCGCCAGACGCGCCACCAGCACGCCGGCCACGAAGGAACCCAGCGTGTTGATGCTCACCAGCGTCTTCCACATGGCCACGCCGCGACGATCGGTCAGCCACAGCACGGTCAGGGCGCGAAGCCCCGATCCGGCTCCACCCGCCGCGGCCAGCAGCAGCCACATGCTCAACTGCATCGAAGATCGCTCCGGCACGACATGGGGCGGCAGCGTAGCGCCGCTGCGCCACGTCTCAGCGTGTGCGGCACCGCGGGCAATCCCCGGACTTGCAGGGCTCCACATGCGCGGTGGCCGTGCCGCCCAGCTCGCGCTCGATCTCGTCCTCCAGCTGCGTGGCCAGGTCGTGGGCCGTGCGAAGATCCGTGCCGGCGGGCAGCTGCACGTGGAAGTCCACCCAGTGCTCGCGGCCGCTGTGGCGACTGCGGACCTTGTGGTAGCTGCAGACCCGCGGTGCCGCGCCGTCGTCGCGACAGTGCCGGTCCAGCAGCGCCTGCACACGGGAGAGATCGCCCTGGTCCTGCTCGTCCATCAGGTTGCCCAGCGAGCCGCGCACCACGCGCCAGCCGCACCACACCAGCCACGCGGCCATCAGCAGCGCGATCACCGGATCCACCCACGGCAGACCGGTGGCGCGGAAGAGCAGCAGGCTGACGATGGCGGCGCCGCTGGTCCACGCGTCCGAAAGCAGGTGCACGCCGTCGGCCTCCAGCGCCGCACTGCCGCCCCGCCGACCCAGACGAAGCAGCCATCCGCCGACCACGCCGTTCACCACCACGGTGCCGGCCAGCAGCGCCAGGCCCAGGTCGATGCGCTCGGTGTGGATGCCCTCGTCCGCTGCGGCGCCGAAGCCGAAGTCGTGCACGCTCTTGACCGCGATCGCGCCGGCGGCGGCCACCACCAGGCCGCCCTCGATGGCGGCCGACACGAATTCAGCCTTGCCGTGCCCGTACGGGTGCGTGCGATCGGCCGGGCGGTGCGCCATCCAGACGCTCCAGACGGCCAGCAGCGACGCGGCCACGTTGACCATGGCCTCCATCGCGTCGCCGAAGACCGCGGTGCTGTCGGTGAGGCGGTAGGCCACCAGCTTCACGCCCAGCAGCGTCACGGCCACCGCCACCGCGATCCAGGCTGCGCGCCGCTCCAGGGTGCCGCTGCTCATGCGTGCAAGGTACCCCGGCGAGTAGGCTTGCCACCGATGGCGAGCCAGCCCCTCCAGCGCATCGTGGTCGGCACCGACTTCAGCGAGCCCGCGGCCACGGCCCTGGGCTGGGCCAGCGCCATCGCGCGCGCGCACCGCGCCTCGCTGCTGCTGGTCCACGCCTACGCCCGCCATGACCACGGACTCACGCCCGAGGAGACGCGCGCCGCCCTGGCCGGACTGGCGGCCGTGGAGAACGAGCACGGCCTGCAGGTGCATGTGGAGATGCGGGACGGCGCACCGTCGCAGGTGGTGGCGGCCGTGGCCAAGGAATCCGCCGCCGACCTGCTGGTGATCGGCAGCCGCGGACGAAACCCCATCAGCCGGCTCTTCCTTGGAAGCGTGGCCGACGCCACCTTGCGCGCGGTTCCGGTGCCCACGCTGGTGGTGCACCCCGCCGACGCGCGCCGCAAGCCGCAGGCGCGAAACCTGCTGGTGGCCACGGACTTCTCGCCACAGGCGGACCGGGCCTCCGACTTCGCCGTGCGCATGGCCTCGGCGTGGGAAGGCGCCGTGGTGGGCCTGCTCCACGCCAGCCCGCTGCCCACGCCGTTCGTGGGCGTGGACGTGCCGGCGGTTCCCATCGTGGAGCCTTCCGAGTCCGAGGCGCCCGTGCGCAGCGCGCTGACCGCTCGCGTGCGTGAACGCTCCGGTCACGGCGTTCGCGTGGAAGGACTGGCCTGCCCTGGGGCACCGTCCGAGGCCGTGCGCGACGTGGCGCAGGATCGTGACGCGGACCTCGTCGTGGTGGGCACCACCGCGCCGGCCGGCGCGGCGAAGCTGCTGCTGGGAAGCGTGGCCGCGGACCTGGTGCACCAGGCGGATCGACCGGTGCTGGTGGTGCGATGAAGCCCGCCTTCACGCTGGCGCTGGCATCCGCGTTGGCCACCGGCTGCGCCTCCACGGACGCTCCCACCCACGGCCACCTGGCCGAGGGCTTCCTCAGCACCTACGCGCGTCTGGCCGAGGATCCGGTGCATCCCGACGTGTACGTGTGGCGGCTGACCGGCGTGGACTTCGCCGCCTACGACCTGGTGATCGTGGAGGAGCCGGTGATGCGACGCCGGCTGGACGACTGTCTTCCCTCGCCGGAGGACCGGCACGCCATGTGCCTGGCGCTGCAGTCCGCGCTGGAGGCGGCGCTGCGCCGGCATCTGGACGTCGTGCCGTCGCTGGACGGCGTGGACCTGTCGCGGCGCGGCGTGCTGCGGGTGAAGAGCGCCGTCACCGCCGCGCTGCTGGACCGCGCGCCCGAGCCACCGCTTCCGGGGCACCACGGTGGCGGCGACGCGGCGTCCCGGTTCGCCTTCGAGTGCGAGGTGCTGGATGCGGCCAACGCGCGCCCTCTGGCGCGCATGGTGGCCTTCGATCGAACGCAGTGGATCCCCGCCCGAAGCGTCACCGAGTGGCGCAACTGCACGCGCGACTTCTCCACGTGGGCCGACGACGCGGCCTGGCTGGTTCAGCCGCCCTTGGCGGCGCCCGCCGGAACGCCGGCATCCGGAGCCGCGCCGGGCACGTCGGATTCCGAGCGCACCCCGGTCTCCACGTAGACGTCGAGCACCTGCCCGGGCAGCACGCCCGGGTTGGCGTCCTTGAATCGGTAGATCAGCTGCAGCACGCGGGTGTCGATGCGTTCCGCGTTGTCGCCGGTGAGCGTGCGCTTGGGGATGACCAGGGGCACGGTGCGCACGTACTCGATGGGGAACTCCACGCGCTTGCCGCCACGGAGCACCGCCACGGCCTTGCCCCTGGGATCGAAGCGCCAGGCGTCCAGCTCGTCCACGTCCACGCGGATGTGCAGCGGCGTCAGCTGGCCCAGCGTCACCAGTCCCTCGCCGCCGGCCGAACTGGCGGAGGCGAACTGGCCCGGACGGGCGGTCACGCGCAGGATGGTGCCTTCGATGGGCGACGTCACCTCGCTGCGCTCCAGGTCCGTCTGCAGCGACTTCACCTCGGCCTCGGACACCTGCACGTCGGCGGCGGCCACGGCCAGGTCCTCCGGATAGGTGCCCTTGCGCACCTCGGCCAGCTCCGCCTCGCCCTCCGCCAGCCGCGCCTTGGCGTTGGCCAGCTCGAATTCGCGCGTGGGGCGCTCGTTGGGGCTGATGGCGCCGGGGTCGGCGATCTGGTTCAGGCGGTCCAGCCGACTCTGCGCGTCGCGGAGCGCGGCGCGGCGCTGTTCCACCACGGCCTCCGCCTTGGCCACGTCCTCGGCGCGCGGCAGGCTCTTCAGCTGCGCCAGCTTCCGCCGCGCCACCTCCAGCTTGGCCTGCGCCGACTGCAGCTGACTGCGCATCATGCGCTGGTCGATGGTGAAGAGCGTCTGGCCCTTGCGGATCTGGTCGCCCTCGTGCACACGCACGTCCTGCACCACGCCCGCCACCGGCGTGCCCATGTTGATGATCTCGGAGACCGGCTCCACCAGGCCCGCGCCGGCAACGCGGTTGCCGAAGGGGCTGCGCGTGGGCTCGCCGCTGGGCGGAGCCGTGGGCGCGGGCCGCGCCTGCAGCTTCACCGTGTAGAGCGTGAGCGCCACGCCACCCAGGGCCAGCGCCGCCAGCAGCACCACCTTGGCCTTCATCGCGAATCCTCCTCGGCCGCCATCGCGGCGCGCAGCGCGGCCACCTCCGTCCGGGCGTCCACCACGCGCGTCACCCGACCGTCGTCCATGTGCACGATGCGGTCGGCGAAGTGGAAGATGCGCTCGTCGTGGGTCACCAGGACCGTCAATCTATCCGGGCGGCAGCCCTGCTCCCGGACCAGCTCCATCACGCGCTGCCCGGTGGAGCCGTCCAGCGCGCTGGTGGGCTCGTCGCAGACCAGGATCCGCGGCTCGTGCACCAGGCTTCGCGCGATGGCCACGCGCTGCTGCTGGCCGCCGCTGAGCATGGTGGGTCGCGACCGCTCGCGGCCCTTCAGGCCCACGCGATCCAGGAGCATGGCCGCGCGATCCAGCGCATGGCTGCGCCGGTCGCCGCGCAGCAGCAGCGGAATGGCCACGTTCTCCAGGACGGAGATCTGCGGCACCAGGTTGAACTGCTGGAAGATGAAGCCCACGTTGCCGCGGCGCCACAGGGTGCGTGCGCGGTTGTCCAGCGCGTCCGGGTCCACGCCCGCCAGGCGCAGCTGCCCGCCGTCGCGCGAGAGCAGTCCGGCCAGGATGCTGATGAAGGTGGTCTTGCCGCAGCCCGAGGGACCCACCAGCGCCACCATCTCGCCGAAGCGCGCCGACAGGTCCACGCCTCGCAGCGCGGTGACCGCGGAGTCGCCGGTGCCGTAGGTCTTGGCGATCCCCTGCGCCTCGATGGCCAGTTCGCCGGTCATCCGGAGAAGACCTCCTTGGGGTCCAGCCGGATCACCTTGAGCATGCTGAGCGAACTGGCGCCCACCACGATGACGGTGACGGCCAGCGCCGCGATCACCGGCAGTTGCCAGATCAGCTTGAACGCCAGGCGGTCTGCGGGAATGGAGAGGCCGAAGAGCGCCGTGAGGCCCAGGCCCAGACCCAGACCCAGGATCCCCGCCGCGAAGCCCTGCAGCGCCACCATGCCCAGCAGCTGCGGCGTGGTGGCGCCCATGGCCTTCATGGCGCCGAAGTACTTGAGGTTGTCCAGCGTGAAGTTGTAGAACATCTGCCCGGCGATGGCCACGCCCACCAGGAAGCCCAGCACGATGGCCATGCCGAAGTTGATGGGGATGCCGGTCTGCTTCATCCAGTAGTCCAGCGTCTTCCAGCTGAACTCGCCGGGCGTGTACGCGCTGAGGCCGGTCTCGCGCTCGATGCGCTCCTTCAGCTGCAGCACGTCCTGCTCCGGCGCCGCCTTTACCAGGATCATGCTCAGCGTGCGGCGGTTGGCCGGCGCGAAGCCGATGGCCCGGAAGTAGGTGGTGTAGATGGTGGGCACGTTCTGGAAGCTGGGGCGCGTCTCCGCGATGCCCACCACCTCGGCCCGCCGCTCGTTGAGTTCCAGCACGTCACCCACGCGCATGGGCCGGGTGGGGTTGCGAGGATCGCCGGTGGGCTGCACCAGCTGCTTCCGGGCGCCCCGCGTCTCCACGAAGATGGCGTCGGGCTTTCGCAGATCCTCCACCTTGCCCTCCACCACCACCGCCGGAGCGCCGATCAGGGTGGCGTCGTCCACGCCCACCACGTCGCAGAGCTGTCGGCCGCCGTTGGGCAGCTTGGCCACCAGGATGCTCTTGAACAGCGGACTGGCCCACTCCACGCCGTTGACGCTGCGCACGCGGTCCAGCGCGGTCACGGCCATGGGCTTGGTGTCGTCCACGAACTGCAGCGTGGGATCCGCCACCCAGAGGTCCACCTGCGGGATCTCCTCGATGAGCGCGTAGGTGCGCGTCATGAGGCCCACGAAGATGGCGCTCTGCTGCGTGATGAGCAGCGTGGCGAAGGTGAGTCCCAGCAGGATGCCGTAGAACTTGGCGCTGTCGCCGAAGAGCATCTGCAGCGCGATGCGTCGCACGGTCAGAGCTCCGTCTGCACGCCGAACTCGACCACACGGTCGGGCGGCAGGTTGAAGAAGCGCGTGCTGTCCACCGCGTTGGCGGCCAGGTGCGCGAAGAGGCGCTTGCGCCACCGCGCCATGGGCGCGTCACCGGTGGGCAGCACGGCCATGCGACGCGCGAAGTAGGTGGTGGTGCCCGGATCCCAGTCGAGCCCCTGCTCGCGGGCGCGCTCCAGGAAGCGCGGCACGTCGGGCGTCTCCATGAAGCCGCACTGCGCCGAGAGCTTCCAGAAGCCGTCGGGCATCCACTCCAGCCGCACCTGGCGCTTGGGGGAGACCGTGGGCACGTGCGCCGAGTGCACGCTGAGCAGGATCACCTGCTTGTGCAGCACGTGGCTGTGCTCCACGAAGGCGGCCAGCGAGAACGGCGTGGCGCTGCTGGTGGTGAGGAACACCGCGGTGCCCGGCACGCGCGGCACGGCCTCGCTCCACAGGCCCGCCAGGAACTCGTGGATGTTGCCGGCAGCCTCGGACATCTTGCGTCCCACGTAGTAGCTGCCCTGCATCCAGGTGCTCATCACCACGGCCACCGCCACGCCCACGGCCAGCGCGAACCAGCCGCCGGAGGTGAACTTCAGCATGTTGGAGCCCAGGAACGCGCCGTCGATCGCCAGGAAGAAGCCGGCCAGCAGCGCCACCTGCCACCGGCGCCATCGCCAGAGCCGCCGCGCCACGTACGCCAGGAGCACCGTGGTGATGCCGAAGGTGGCCGTGACCGCGATGCCGTAGGCGTTGGCCAGCCGGTCGCTGTTCTCGAACCACAGCACCGTGATCACGCAGCCCACCAGCATCAGCAGGTTCACCATGGGCAGATAGATCTGCCCCTCCTCGCTGTGGCTGGTGTGGATCACCTCCAGACGCGGCAGGTAGTTCATGCGCATCGCCTGCCGGGCCATGCTGAAGACGCCGCTGATGATGGCCTGGCTGGCGATGATGGCCGCCACGGTGGCCAGCAGCACCAGCGGCAGTCGGAGCCACTCCGGGGCCATCTCGAAGAAGGGATTGAATCCCTTCCAGCCCTCGTGCGCGAAGGCGCCCTCCCGGATGCGGACCAGCGTGAAGGCTCCCTGCCCGAAGTAGTTCACCATCAGCGCGGGCATCACCAGCCAGTACCAGACCATGCGCACGGGCTTCAGGCCGAAGTGGCCCACGTCCGCGTAGAGCGCCTCGGCGCCGGTGGTCACCAGCACCACGGCGCCCAGCAGGGTGAACGAATGCCACGGATCCTCGCGGAAGAGGTCGATGCCCCATGCCGGGTTGACGGCGCGCCACACCGACGGCTCCTGGCTGATGCCGTAGGCCCCCAGCGCGGCCAGCGCCAGGAACCAGACGATCATCACGGGACCGAACGCGCGACCGATGCGGCCGGTGCCGAACTGCTGCACGAAGAACAGGATCACCAGGATGCCCAGCGACAGCGGCATCACCACCTTCTCCACCCAGTGCATCGAGCCGCCCGGAAGCTTCTGGATGCCCTCCACGGCCGACAGCACCGAGATGCTGGGCGTGATGATGCCGTCGCCGAAGAGCAGACCGGCGCCAAGGATGGCCAGCACCGACAGCAGCACCTTTTCACGACCCGGACGCTCGCCCAGTCCGCGCGGGACCAGCGAGAGCAGCGAGAAGATGCCGCCCTCGCCGTGGTTGGTGGCGCGCATCACCACCATCAGGTACTTGACGTTGACGGTCAGCACCAGCGCCCAGAACACCAGGGACAGCACGCCCAGCATGTAGGACTCGTGGAACTCCTGGCCGGTCCCGTGATGCGCCACGCACTCCTTCAGGGCGTAGAGCGGGCTGGTGCCGATGTCGCCGAAGACCACGCCCAACGCCGCCAGCGCCAGTCCGGCCGTGCTGGATCGCGCGCGGTGGCCATGACCCTCGTCCGGCGACGAGGCGGGCGGGGCGGCGGGATGGTCGGTGTTGGCCTGCATGGTGCGGCCGGCGATCGCGCCATGCTACCCGCACCCGCGTTATGATCCCACCCCTCACGGAGGTCCATCCACCATGTCGCTTTCCGACCGCGGCTACAACGAACTCGAGCGCGTCTTCCACGATCGTGACGCCGAATGGCTCAAGGCACGGCGCGACGCCCTGGACGCGGAGCGCAAGGCCGCGGCCGACCGCGCCGCCCACGGCCCGCACTGGATGACCTGCCCCAAGTGCGCGGGCAAGCTGGCGGAAGTGGACTTCCACGGCGTGAAGATCGAGCGCTGCGCAGGCTGCGGCGGCGTCTTCCTGGACAAGGGCGAGCTGGAACTGCTCGGCCGCGCCCAGCAGGGCGGACTGCGCCGGCTCTTCGGCGGCTGAGGCCGCTCAGCGCGGCGACAGCGCCTCGGTCATCGTCACCATCAGCCCCTCGAAGGTGCGGGCCGGCTCCGGCGCGCTGCCGTTCTTCGTGGCACGGTCGGCTTCCACCGCGGCCCGGAAGAGCGCGGCCGCACGTGAGGGCTGCAGGCGCCGACCCGCACGGATCACCGGATCCGCGGACGGTCCCCACAGCTTGAGCGACTTGGACACCTCCACCGGACTTCCACCCTGCGAGAGCAGGCAGCTGGCGTCGTGCACCTTGCGCGCCAGGTCCACCAGGCTCCATCCGATCATGACCTCAGGCACGCGGCTCACGCGCAGCAGCTCGTCCAACTTGCGCAGCGCCGCCGGGGCGTCGCCCTGCAGCACAGGCCCCTGGATCTCCCACGCCTGCTCCTCTCGCGAGAGGCCCGTGAATTCCTGGACCACCGCGCGAGTCACCTTGGCGTCGCCGCCACCGGGCCGCGCGGCCGCCGCGGCCAGCTTGCCCAGCTCCGCGTCCAGCCGACCCAGGTCGCTGCCCAGTCGTTCCACCAGCAGTTCCGCCGCGGCCGGTTCCATCTCCGCGGCGTGCCGCTTGCGCGAGCGGGCCATGCACCACGCCACGGCTTCCTGCGCGGACGGACTGTCGCAACGGATCACCGCTCCCACCTTGGCCACCAGCTTGTCGAAGTTGCCCGGACGCCATCCGCCCGCCGACCGCAGCAGCAGCGTGGCCTCGGCGCAGGGCGCGGCGGCGTACGCCTCCATCGCGCGTCGGCGCTCCTCCACGCCCATGAACGCCTCGGCGTTCTCCAGCACCAGCAGCTTGTGCGGCGCGAAGAGGCCGGGGGTGCGAAGCGTGTCCAGCACGTCCGCCAGCGCCGCCTGCGTGCCGTCCATGTCCGCCCGGTCCACGCCGCCGAAGCGCTCCTGCAGCAGCGACTCCAGGCGCCGCCCGCGCTCCAGCCGAAGGAACGCGTCCTTGCCGTGCAGCACCACCACGCGCATGTCCGCGGTGGGCGAGGCGGGGCCTTCGGGACGGGCGGCCATGCGGCCACTCTAACCGCCGCACCCCTTACATTGGACGCATCGACGCCACCGAAGCCAATTTCGACGGGCTGGTCGGCCCCACGCACAACTACGCGGGACTGAGCGAAGGCAACATGGCCAGCCAGACCAACGCGCAGGCGGTGTCCCGTCCGCGCGCGGCCGCACTGCAGGGGCTGGCCAAGATGCAGACCGTGGCGTCGCTGGGGTTCGTGCAGGGCTTCCTGCCGCCGCACGAGCGGCCGGCCATCTGGGCGCTTCGCGCCGCGGGTCTGGAAGGCACCGACGAACAGGTGATCGAACGCGCGGCACGCGAGGCGCCGGCCCTGCTGGCGCGCGCGTGCAGCGCCAGCGCCATGTGGACGGCCAACGCGGCCACGCTGGCCCCCGCCGCGGACACCCATGACGGTCGCACGCACGCGGTGGTGGCCAATCTTCGCGCCATGCCGCACCGCCGCGTGGAACCGCCGCAGACCCTGCGTGCGCTCCGGGCGCTCCTGCGCGACGCGGACCGCTTCCAGGTGCACGCGGCCCTCCCCTCCGACGGCGATCTGGGCGACGAGGGCGCGGCCAACCACACGCGGCTGGTGGGCGCGGATGGCCGCGGCGTCCACTTCTTCGTGTTCGGCGCGTGCGCCGCAGGCGGACCGCGTCCAGTCCGCCATCCCGCACGCCAGACCCTGGAGGCCAGCCGGGCCGTGGCGCTGGCGCTGCAGGCGCCGCCGCGTCGCTGCGTCTTCGCGCAGCAGCACCCGGACGCCATCGACGCGGGGGTCTTCCACAACGACGTGATCGCCGTGGGCACGGGCCGCGTGCTGCTCTTCCATCAGGACGCGTTCCTGGATCCGGAGGGCACGCTGGCGGCGCTTCGGGAGGCCGTGGGCCCGGACTTCATCCCGGTGCAGGTGCACCGCCACGAGCTCTCGGTGGCCGAGGCGGTCTCCACCTACCTCTTCAACTCGCAGCTGCTGCAGGACCCCGCGGGACACCAGATGCTGGTGTGTCCCGTCGAGGTGCGCGAACACGCCCGCGCCCGGGCCATCGTGGACCGCCTGCTGGCCGACCCCTCCAACCCGATCGCCACCGTGGTCTACCTGGACGTGCGGGAGAGCATGCGAAACGGCGGCGGACCCGCGTGCCTGCGCCTTCGCGTGCCGCTGGATCGCGCGGCGCTGCAGGCCATGCATCCGGGCTTCCTGCTGGACGCCCCGCGGGCGGCGTGGCTGCGGGCGTGGATCGAACGCCACTATCCCGAGGAACTGCGGCCGACCGACCTGGCCGACCCGCGCCTGCTGCGGTCCTCGCGCGACGCGCTGGACGAGCTGACGCGCTGGATGGGACTGGGGGCGTTCTACCCGTTCCAGGGCGCCTCGCCCCCGTGACGCGCGGCATGGGCCGCGGCACCCCACTATGATCCCGCCTCCCATGCTCCAGACCCCGAACATGATCACTCCCGACGTGCTTGCCGGCCTGCCGCGCGAGCTGCAGGCCTCGATCAACTATCAGCGCACGCGCGAGATGAGCATCGACGAGCTGCTGCTCGAGAACCGCGTCATCTTCCTCATCGGGGAGATCAACCACGCCAGCGCCGCGCGCGTGATGATGCAGATGCTGTACCTGGAGAACCAGAAGCGCGGCCAGGACATCAACTTCTACATCAACAGCCCCGGCGGCGCGGTGGACGACACGCTGGCCATCTACGACACCATGCAGTTCATCAGCAGCGAGGTGGCCACCTACTGCATCGGCCGCGCCTACTCGGGCGGCGCCGTGCTGCTGGCCAGCGGCCATCCGGGCAAGCGCCACATCCTGCCCCACGCCAAGGTCATGATCCACCAGCCGCACGGCGGCGTGGGCGGCCAGACCTCGGACATCCAGATCCAGGCCGAGATGATCCTGAAGATGAAGCGGCAGCTCAACGAGATCCTGGCGCGACACACCGGCCAGCCGGTGGACCGCGTCACCAAGGACGCCGAGCGCGACAAGTACTTCAGCGCCGAGGAGGCCAAGGCCTACGGCCTGGTCGACGAGGTGGCCGCCTTCCCGGACAAGGCCAAGCGTTGAACGCGTCCCGGCGCCACATCGCCCTGGCGTCGATCACGCCGCCCACCGACGCCCCCGCGCTGTTCCGTCGCGACGACGAGGACGACGACGAGGGCTTCGGCCCGGTCTCCGTGCCGCTGGTGGTGGACAAGCGTGGCCGCAGCGAGCAGCTGGTGGACCTGTACAGCCGCCTGCTGCGCGATCGCGTGGTCTTCGTGACAGGTCCGGTGGGTCGCGGCATGGCGCAGGTGGTGACCGCGCAGCTGCTCTTCCTGGGCAGCGAGGATCCCAAGGCCGAGATCAGCATGTACGTCAACAGCCCGGGCGGTTCCATCACCGACGGACTGGCCATCATCGACACCATGCGTTCGCTGCCCTGCCCGGTGGCCACGTACATCGTGGGTCAGGCCGCCAGCATGGGAAGCGTGATCGCCTGCTGCGGCGCCAAGGGCCGGCGCTTCGCACTGCCGCACGCGGAGAACCTGATGCATCAGGGCCGCATCGGCGGGTTCGGCGGCCAGGCCACCGACCTGGAGATCTTCGCCCGCCAGATGCAGCGCATCGAGGACGTCTGCAACAACCTCTACGCCCAGGCCACCGGCAAGCCCGTCGAGACCATCGCGGCGGACTGCGACCGCGATCTCTGGCTGAACGCCCAGGAGATGCTGGCCTACGGCCTCGTCGACCAGATCATCCAGCGCATGCCGGCGCCCGCCACGGGTCCTGCCGGCCAGGAAGGAACACCATGACCCTGATCCCCATCGTCATCGAGAAGACCGGCCGCGGCGAGCGCGCCTACGACATCTTCAGCCGTCTGCTGAACGACCGCATCATCTTCGTGGGCGGCGGCGTGTCGGACACCATGGCCAACCTGGTGGTGGCGCAGCTGCTCTTCCTGGCCAACGAGGATCCCAAGGCCGAGATCAGCCTGTACGTGAACAGCCCGGGCGGCAGCGTCTCCGCGGGCCTGGGCATCGTGGACACCATGAAGTTCATCCCATGTCCGGTGGCCACCTACATCGTGGGCCAGGCCGCCAGCATGGGCAGCGTGATCGCGTGCTCGGGCACCAAGGGCCGTCGCTTCGCGCTGCCCCACGCCGAGAACCTGATGCACCAGCCGCTCATCTCCGGCGTGATCGAGGGCCAGGCCACGGACCTGGAGATCCACGCCAAGCACATCCTCCGCCTGCGCGAGAGCCTCTACCGCATCTACAGCCAGGCCACCGGCCAGACCGTGGAACGCATCCACGAGGACTGCGACCGCGACAAGTGGCTGAACGCGCAGGAGATGCTGCAGTACGGGCTGATCGACCGCGTGCTGGAGAAGCTGCCGGTCAAGGCCTGACCGCGGCGCCGTCGCGTCCGCGCATCCACAGAGCCAGAGGCAGCGCCGCCGACGCCGCCACGCCGCACCACGCGCCCGCCAGCGCGTCGGACGCCCACGCCACGCCGTCGGCCACCTCGGCCGCCATGGTCAGCGCGGCCAGCGCCGTCACCGGCCACCGCAGCGACGATCGCCTGGCCCAGAGCGTGGCCGCCAGCGCCACCGGCACGGCACACGCGCCGCTGGGAGAGAGGTGCGACCAGCCCGCCGCGCGCTCCGCGGGCACGGTCCAGCCCGCCATCACGCCCATCAGGTGGAACGCGCCGCACGCCACCCACGCCGTCAGCATGCACGCCAGCGACATCCATCCGCCGGAGGCCTCGTCGGTCCGGCGCGTGCTGATCCGCCACGCCGCAACCAGCGACACGGCCAGCATCCAGCCCAGCGGCGAGAAGATGGATCCCAGCCATCGGAGCGCGCCCGGCCAGACTGCGTCCATGCCGGCGGCGATGGGCTCGTCACCAAAGTGCCAGAGCACCGCCAGCAGCGGAATCAGGCCCAGAGTGGCGCCGGCCAGCAGCGCGCGCCACCACCACGAGGCCAGTCGCGGCGTCCCCGCGGGCACCGTGGGCGAGACCAGCGCGCTGTCGTCGGGCCAGGGCATGCCCGCAACATACCGGGACGCCGCCGCGGGCGATCAGGCCCGCCGCCGCCGCGCCGCCAACGCCGCCAGCACCACGGCGGCACCGGGCACCGGCACCGGCGCAGGCGCCGCCGCGGATCCGAAGACCCACGCGTCGCGCGAACCGTCCACCAGTGTGCGATCCGACGCGCCGAACATGGCCTCGGTGAAACCGCCCGCGCCCTCCGCGGTCCAGTAGTGCCACCAGTTCTCCACGGGCCACAGGTCGCCCTCTCCGTACTGGTAGTCGCCGCCCACGCCGATGCCCGTCACGAACTTGCCGAAGCTGAAGCTCTGGAAGTCCAGCTGCCCGCCCGGCGCAGCGGCCGCCACCAACTGCAGCGCGGCGAACCCGTCCATCGAGCCGTCCCAACGGACCGTGGCCAGATGCGTGTGGCCGTTCTCGAAGTCGAACTGCAGCGTGGCGCTGTTGGCGCCGGACCCCACGTCGTAGGTGCCCACCAGCGCGGCGGACGCGGTGGCGGCGAGCGACAGGGAGACGATGCCCATCAGGGTGGGACGGGCGAAGGGAGACGGCATGGGAGCGCGAACCTTTCCATCCGCCGATCGCGCGGCGGACACACGGGGAACCCCGGCGGACCGTGTCAGGAGGCGCGGCGTGCCGCACGGCACACGACGCTCCGGACCCGATGCGCGCGGGCGGTGCGACCAGGGCTTGGCAGGCGATAGACCCGACTCGCGCCGACCCACACGGGCAGACGCACACGGTGACGCGTTCGTGGCGGATTCGCACCGCCTTCCCCCGCCTGACAAGCCGCCCGCCGGACACCCGGCAGGAGTCAGGACGCTACCACGGCACCCCGCCCACGCAAGCGGCTGGGCCCGGGTTTCGTACCATTTCACCCCATGGCCGACTCGGGCACCGAACAGCTCATCGAGCGCTTCCGCGGGGACTTCCAGAAGGTGCGCGCCGAGATCGGAAAGGCCATCGTGGGTCACGCCGATGTGGTGGACGGCACGCTCACCTGCCTCTTCGCCAACGGCCACGTGCTGCTGGAGGGCGTGCCCGGTCTGGGCAAGACGCTGCTGATCCGGACGCTCAGCCAGGCGCTGCAGCTCAAGTTCAGCCGCATCCAGTTCACGCCCGACCTGATGCCCGCGGACGTGACCGGCACCACCATCGTGGTGGAGGGCGCGCACGGCCGCGACTTCCAGTTCCGACGCGGTCCCGTCTTCGCGCAGATCGTGCTGGCCGACGAGATCAACCGCGCCACGCCCAAGACGCAGAGTGCCCTGTTGGAGGCCATGCAGGAGCGCAGCGTGACCGTGGGCGGCACCACGCATCAGCTGGACAAGCCCTTCCTGGTGATGGCCACGCAGAACCCCATCGAGCAGGAAGGCACCTATCCGCTGCCCGAAGCGCAGCTGGACCGCTTCTTCTTCAAGCTGCTGCTGGGCTACAGCACGCGCGAGGAGCTGGCCACCATCCTGGAGCGCACCACCGCAGGCACCAGCCCCGAGATCCATCCCGTGCTGGACGCCGAGACCATCCTGCACCACCAGAAGCTGGTGCGACGGGTGCGGATCGAACCCGCGGTGCAGGACTTCGCTGTGCGCCTCACGCTGGCCACGCATCCCAAGGGCCCCTTCGCCACGCCGCTGGTGAACCGCTTCCTGCGCTTCGGCGCCAGTCCGCGCGCCGCGCAGACGCTGGTGCTGGCGGGCAAGGTGCGCGCGCTGCTGGCCGGCCGACCCTTCGTGAACACCGACGACCTCAAGGCCGTGGCGCTGCCCGCCATGCGGCATCGCGTGATGACCAACTTCGAGGCCGAGGCCGAGGGCAAGGGCGTGGACGAGATCCTGCAGAACCTGGTGGAGACCACGCCCGCCGCGGCGTGAACGGAGCACCCATGCGCATCGCACCCCTTTCGCTGACGCTTGCGCTGGCGGCCACGCCGGCCGCCGTGGCGCAGAACGTCGGAGCCGGTGCTGGCACCTCGGAGAGCCGCGCCGCCATCCAGAACACCGGCGCCCCTCCACCGAAGCCGGCGGACGGCGCCCCGACGGACTCGGGCGCACCGCTCCAGGCCCCCACCGAGCCTCCACCGCGCTTCAAGATCGCAGGCGGCTTCGTGCAGCAGTTCGACACCGGACTGAACACCGGCGGCAACTACGCGGCCAGTCGCGCCTACGGTGCGTTCAGCAGCCGCAGCAAGCTCACCGACAACATGAACCTGGACATCGGTCTGGGCTACGAGTTCGACCACTACGAATTCCACGGCACGGCGCTGGGGCTTGGCAGCACGCTGAACACCGAGGCCCTCAGCGTCACGCCGCGCTTCACGGTGGCGCTGGACCAGCACTGGGCCGTGGGCGGTGCGCCCATCCTGCAGATCGCAGGCGAGGCGGAGGCCAGCGCGGGGCAGACCATCACCGGAGGCGCGCTGGCCAACTTCCGCTACGCCTTCGACCAGGACCACGTGCTTGGGCTGGGCATCCTGGCCAAGGGCCTGCTGGGCAGCGGCGTGCTGGTGGTGCCCGCGCCGCTGGTCGACTGGAAGTTCGGCGACGGGTTCCACATCAGCAACCTGCGCGGTCCGGAGGCCAATCCGTTCGTGGGTCTGGAGGGCGTGCAGGACCTCGACGGCGGCTTCGAGGCGGCGTTCGGCGGCGCGTGGGAGTTCCGTCAGGCGCGGCTGGACGACAGCGGCGCGGACGCCAACTGGATCTTCCAGGAGTCGAACACCTCCATCTACGGTCGCGTGGCGTGGCGACCCACGCCGGCGCTTCGTCTGGACTTCGTGGTGGGCAGCGCGCTCTACAGCCGCGTGAAGACGCTGGACGGCGGTGGCGACACCATGACCAGCACCGGCGGCAACCCCGCGCTGCTGCTGGGTGCGTTCGTGAGCTTCAAGTTCTGAGACGGGGTCGCGGTGGCGGCGCGGCTTCGTCCGCCGAGCGCCAAGCACCGGAATTTTGGCCCGAGTTGCCAGAACCGCTCTTGAGCGCCGCTACCGTGCGCCGCACAATGGATCCATGCCCGTGACCGGAGAAGACATCCGCAAGGCCTTGAATGTCTGGCCCTTCGTGCCGTTCTGTCTGCATCTGGCTGACCAGCGGCGCGTCGAGGTGCACCACCCGGAGTTCGCACTTCTGTCGCCCCAACGCCGCACGCTCATCTTCTACGCCACACCCAACGAGGGCGACTGGATGATGATCGATCTCGGCCTGGTGATCTCGATGAGCCCAGTCGAACGTCCTGGTTCGTCGCAGGCGGCCTGATCGCCGCTCCACGCACTCATCCGTACTGCGGCCACTCCACCCCGCCGAGGAACTTCTCGTACTTCCGCCACCGGCTCACGCTGCTCGCGTACAGCGGGCGGT
>CAZKHO010000026.1:0-23461 GCA_964552505.1 uncultured Bifidobacterium sp.
GTGCTGTCGCCGGAGTGGATGCCCGCCTCCTCGATGTGCTCCATCACGCCGCAGACCACGCCGCGGGCGGCCGGGCTTCGCTGCGGCAGCAGGCCGGTGCGGCTGCGCTCGTCGGGCTCGTAGTCCGCCAGCACGTCCACGTCCACCTCGATGGCGTCGTTCAGGAACTTGTCGATGAGCACGGGCGCGTCCGCCAGTTCGCTGGCGATCACCGCGCTGCCCATGTATCGGCGCAGGCTGTCGGCGTCGAAGCAGGTCTCCATGCCGCGGCCGCCCAGCACGTAGCTGGGCCGCACCAGCACCGGGTAGCCGATGCGGTCGGCGATCTCCACCGCCTGCTCCAGGCCGCGCGCGATGCCGCTCTCCGGCTGGCGAAGGCCCAGTTCCTGGATCATGGCCTTGAACCGGTCGCGGTCCTCGGCCTCGTCGATGCTGCCCACGCCGGTGCCCACGATGGGCACGCCGGCCTTCACCAGCCCGTGCGCCAGGTTGAGCGGCGTCTGCCCGCCGAACTGCGCGATCACGCCGGCCACCGTGCCGCTGCGGCCGGGCACGTCCACGCCGCCGCCGTTGAGCCGCTCCACCACGTTCAGCACGTCCTCCAGCGTGAGCGGCTCGAAGAAGAGCAGGTCGCTGGTGTCGAAGTCGGTGCTGACCGTCTCGGGGTTCGAGTTGATCATCACGCTCTCGAGGCCCATGTCCTCGCACGCGAAGGCCGCCTGGCAGCAGCAGTAGTCGAACTCGATGCCCTGACCGATGCGGTTGGGGCCGCCACCCAGGATCACGATCTTCCGGGTGTCGCTCACGCGGATCTCGTCGTCCAGCACCGGCACGCCGTCCACCAGGCGCGGCGTCTCGTAGGTGCTGTAGAAGTACGGCGTGGCGGCCTCGAACTCGGCCGCGCAGGTGTCCACCAGCTTGTACACCGGCTCCACGCCCGCCTTCTTGCGGTGCGCACGCACGGCCAGGATGTTCTCGCTGGTGATGGCGCCCAGGTAGAGGTTGGCCAGCTGCGCGTCGCTGAAGCCCTTCTGCTTGGCGCGCAGCAGCGTCTCGCGCGGCAGCTGCTGCAGCCCGGCGAAGCCGCAGAGCGTGTCCTCGAACTCCACGATCTGGCGGATCTGGTCGATGAACCAGCGGTCGTAGCCGCTCAGCTGGTGGATCCGGTCGTCGCTCCAGCCGGAGCGGATGGCGTAGCGCACGTAGTACAGGCGGCCCTGGCTGGGCACGCTGAGCTTTCGCGCGATGGTCTCGTCGGGAATGGGCCACTGCAGGGAGCCGTCCTCGCGCGTGGCGGCGGGATCGCGGCGCGCGGCCAGCCAGCGGTCGTTGCGGTCCAGGCCCAGTCCGAACCGCTTCACCTCCATGCTGCGGATGGCCTTCTGCAGCGCCTCCTGGAAGGTGCGGCCGATGCTCATGGCCTCGCCCACCGACTTCATCTGCGTGGTCAGGCGCTCGTCGGCCTCGGGGAACTTCTCGAAGGTCCAGCGCGGCAGCTTCACCACCACGTAGTCGATGCTGGGCTCGAAGCACGCGCTGGTGGTGCCCACCACGTCGTTGCGCAGCTCGTCCAGCGTGTAGCCCACGGCCAGCTTGGCCGCGATGCGCGCGATGGGGAACCCGGTGGCCTTGCTGGCCAGGGCGCTGCTCCGGCTGACGCGCGGATTCATCTCCACCACCACCATCTCGCCGTCCTTCGGATTGACGGCGAACTGCACGTTGCTGCCGCCGGTCTCCACGCCCACCGCGCGCATGATGGCGAAGGCCGCGTCGCGCATGCGCTGGTACTCCTTGTCGGAGAGCGTCATGATGGGCGCCACCGTGATGCTGTCGCCGGTGTGCACGCCCATGGCGTCGATGTTCTCGATGCCGCACACGATGATGCAGTTGTCGTTGCGGTCGCGGATGACCTCGAGTTCGTACTCCTTCCAGCCGAGCACGCTCTGGTCGATGAGGACCTGGCCGATCATGCTGGCCGCGATGCCGCGCCGCGCGATCTCCTCCACCTCCTCCATGTTGTAGGCGATGCCGCCGCCGGTGCCGCCCAGCGTGAACGCCGGACGGATGATGGCCGGCAGGCCGATCTCCTCCACGAACGCCTTCGCCTGCTCCACGGTGGTCACGGTGCGCGACTTCGGCTGCCGGAGGCCCAGTCCCTCCACGATGGTCCGGAAGACCTCGCGGTCCTCGCCGCGGCGGATGGCCTCGCGGTTGGCGCCGATCATCCGCACGCCCAGTTCCGTCAGGGTGCCCGAGTCGTGCAGTGCGCAGGCGCAGTTGAGCGCGGTCTGACCGCCCAGCGTGGGCAGCAGCGCGTCGATGGGCGTGCCCAGGTCGCGTTCCTTCTGGATGATCTTCCGCACCGCCTCGGGCGTGATGGGCTCGATGTAGGTCCGGTCGCTCATGCCCGGGTCGGTCATGATGGTGGCCGGGTTCGAGTTCACCAGCACCACGCGATACCCCTCCTCGCGCAGCGCCTTGCAGGCCTGCACGCCGGAGTAGTCGAACTCGCAGCCCTGCCCGATGACGATGGGGCCGCTGCCGATGATCAGGATCGTGTGGATGTCGTCGCGTCGGGGCATGGATGGGAAGCGTGACGGCGGCGAAGGGGGACGCACCGGGCACGCGGGCCGCTGCCGTGTCCGGCGCGCTGTGCCCAAACTCGGCGGAGGATAGCGGGAAGGGTCCGGCTCAGCCCGCGGTGGAGGCGCGAGCTCAGGGTGAGAGCGGCGTGGCCGCCGCCGGCGAGCCGGGCGGAAGGCGAGCCTCGAACGGGGCGGCCTCCGCGTCACGCTTCTGGTGCCGAAGGTTGGTGGCCAGGTTGCGGCACATCTCCAGCGTGTCCGGATGCGTGGTTCCCAGTCGAGCCTCCAGGATCTGCAGCGCCCGTCGAAGGTGCGCTTCCGCCTCCAGGAAGCGTCCCTCCGCGTCGATCGTGACGCCCAGATTCCCGAGCGAGTCGGCCACCCGCGGATGGTCCGGCCCGAAGGCCTTCTCGCGGATCGTCAGGGCCCGGCGGTGCAGCACCTCGGCTTCCTGGGTGCGTCCAAGGCGGTACAGGACGTTGGCCAGGTTGTTCACGCTGTCGGCTGTCTTCTGGTGATCGGGTCCGAGCGCCCGTTCTCGGCTCTCAAGCGACCGGCGGTAGAGAGTCTCCGCATCGGCGAAGCGGCCCTGCGTCTTGTAGATCACCGCCAGGTTGTTGATGGGGCCTGCCAACGAGGCGTCGTCGGGTCCCAGGAGCCGGGTGCGGGTCTCGATCACCTCGCGCAGCAGCGACTCCGCCTCGGACTTCTTGTTCTGAAGATCCAGGGCGATCGCCAGGTTCACCATGGTCCGGGTGATCGCCATCGGGTTCTCCGGAATGCGCTCTCGACGGATTCCCAGCGTGCGGCGATGCACGGCTTCCGCGTCGGCGTAGCGGCCCTTCCCTTCGTACGCGCGGCCCAGCGTGGAGAGCGCCGGCGTGATCTCGACGGCGTCGACGCCGTGAATGCGCTCCAGCGTCGCCAGCGCCTTGCCGCCCAGGTGGATCGCCTCGTCCAGGTCGGCGTTGCCGAAGAGGATGTCCGCGATCGCCACCTGCAGGCGAGCCTGCACCTCCGGCTGGTCGGCCAGTGCGCGCTGCTCAAGCTGCGCCATCGCCTGTCGCATGGCCTGCCGCACCGTCAGTTCCCGATCGCCTCCCTGCATGGGGTCCGATCGCACCAGCGAGTCAGTGACGAATCGGGTCACGACCTCCGCCTCCTGCGCACGGGACTCCGCCAGGTTTCGTGCCAAGACAGCCTGGCGCCACTGCCACCAGGTCGTCGCCAGGCCGATCACCAGCGCCGCCGCGACGGACGCCGAGGCCATCACGCCCCATCGATGCCGCCGCACGAACTTCCGCACGCGGTACGCCGCGGACTCCGGCGCCGCCACCAGCGCCCGACCGTCCAGGTACGCGCGCACGTCGCGCGCCAGTTCCGTGGCCGACTGGTACCGGTTCTGCGGCTCCTTCCGCATGGCCATGAGCGGAATCCACTCCAGTTCGCGTCGCAGGCTGAGCATCAGGCCGTCCATGCTCTGGCCGCGCGACTGCAGGATGCGCGACTTCAGCTCCGGATCCGCGATGGTGGAGAGCCGCGTGCTGGGCGCGGGCGGCTCGGTCTCCGCGATGAAGCGCTGCACCTCGCGATAGGCGCGGCTGCGGAGCTGGCGCGAGTCGAAGGGCGTGACGCCGGCCAGCAGCTCGTACAGCAGCACGCCCAGCGAGTAGACGTCGCTGCGCGTGTCGATCTCGGCGCTGCCGGGGTCGGCCTGCTCCGGGCTCATGTACTCCGGTGTGCCGATCATCTGGCCGGACTCCGTGAACACGGTGTGCGCCGACAGGCCGGGCTGCAGCGCCTTGGCCACGCCGAAGTCGATCACCTTCACGTCGGGTTCCTGCGACTCGGCGTCGAAGGCCAGGATGTTGGAAGGCTTCAGGTCGCGATGGATGATGCCCTTGAGGTGGGCGTGCTGCACGGCCTCGCAGACCTTGGTGAAGAGTTCCAGGCGCTGTCGAAGTCCCAGGCGCCGTGCGTCGCAGAAGGAGGTGATGGTCTGACCCTTCACGTACTCCATCACGAAGTACGGCCGTCCCGCCGCGGTCAGTCCGCCGTCCAGCACCCGCGCGATGCTGGGATGGTTCATCACCGCCAGCGCCTGGCGCTCCTGCTCGAACCTCCCCAGCACCGACCGCGAGTCCATGCCGGGCTTGATCACCTTCAGCGCCACGCGCTGGATGAACGGTTCTCGACGCTCCGCCAGCCAGACGGTGCCGAAGCCTCCTTCGCCCAGCACCGACAGCAGGTGGTACGGCCCGATCTGGTCGCCCGCGTGGTCGCCGTGACCGTGGCCGGTGGAAGGGCCCAGCACCGTGCGTTCATCGGACGGCCCGTCGGAGCGGTTGGACGCCTGATCGTTCATGGAATCGGAAGATAGTTGGAAGGTCCACGGAATTCACGTCTACGCCACGATGGATCCGGCCGTCCGCGTTAGAGTGCCGCCGTGATCGCGTCCATCGAAGGCGAACTGCTCTCGGCCGAGGAAGGCACCGCGCTGGTGCAGGTGGGTCCGATCTCCTACGAGGTGCTGGTGCCCGCGGCCGACGTGGCCGCGCTGGCCGGTCAGCGCGGCGCGGTGGTGCGCTTCGTGACGCTCCACTATCTGGAAGGTCAGGGTCAGGGCAGCAGCTTCTGGCCCCGGCTGATCGGGTTCCGCAGCGTGGAGGACCGGGACTTCTTCGAACTCTTCACCACCGTGAAGGGGATCGGCGTGCGACGCGCGCTGCGCGCCCTGCAACGTCCCTTCGCCGAGGTGGCCGCGGCCATCACCCGACGCGACGAGAAGGCGCTCACCGCGCTGCCCGAGATCGGCAAGAAGATGGCCGAGACCATCGTGGTGGAACTGAAGGACAAGGTGGCCCGCTTCACGGCCACCGCCACGGGCGGCATGGAGCCTGTGGCCGCGACGGCTTCCGCCACCGCCTTCGTGGGTGCGGCCGGCGACGCGGTGGTGGTGCTGGTGCAGCTGGGCGAGGCTCGCGCGACGGCGGAGCGGCTCGTCGAGCGCGCCCTGCAGGTGGAGGGCGCCAGGGCTGCGGCGCAGGTGCTGGTGGCGGCGGCGTTGCGTCTGCGCGGTTCCGTCTGACGCCACGCTGTGCGTCAGGCCTGAACGCGCCCTTCGGCGCCCTTCCTCTACATTCCACCCATGCGCTACGCCATGATCATGGCCGGCGGCAGCGGCACGCGGCTCTGGCCCATGAGCCGTCGTCACGCGCCCAAGCAGCTGCTCCCGTTCATTGACGGACGCAGCTTGCTGCAGTTGGCGGGCGAGCGGCTGGAGGGCGTGGTTCCCGCCGATCGCCGGCTGGTGTGCGCCTCGCAGGCGTATCGCGAGCAGGTGAAGACCGAGGTGCCCGCGCTGCAGGCCGCCAACTGGCTGGGGGAACCCGTCGGACGCGACACGCTGAATGCGGTGGGCTTTGCCGCGGCGGTGCTGGCGCGTCGGGATCCGGAAGCGGTCTTCGCGGTGATCACCAGCGACCATCTGATCACGCCGCAGGCGGAGTTTGCGCGGCGGCTGGCGGAGGGATTCCGGCTGGTGGAGTCGGACCCCACGCGCTTCGTCACCTTCGGCATCACGCCCACCTTCGCCGCCACCGGCTACGGCTACGTGGAGCGCGGAGAACCGCTGGACGGCTTCGTCCGCTGCTTCCGCGCCAGACGCTTCGTGGAGAAGCCGGACCGCGCGCGCGCCGAGCAGTACCTGGCCAGCGGCGCGTTCAGCTGGAACAGCGGAATGTTCGTGTTCCACGCGGGCCGATGCCTGGAGGCCATCCGCCGGTTCCGTCCGCAGAACGCGGACGGGCTGGAGCGCATCGCGCAGGCGTGGGGCACCGATCGACAGGACGCCGTGCTGGCGGAGGTGTATCCGCAGCTTCCAAGGATCAGCGTGGACTACGGACTGATGGAGCCGGCCAGCGCCGATGCGCACTTCACCATCGTGGAGGTTCCCATGAACGTGGACTGGAAGGACGTGGGCAGCTGGCCCGCCTGGGCGGAGACGCTGCCGGTGGACGCCCACGGCAATCGCGCCAACGCGCGCACGCAGCACCTGGCCGCCAATGGCGTGGTGGTGGCCAGCGACGATCCCAGCCACGTGGTGAGCGTGGTGGGGCTGGACAACGTGATCGTGGTGCGCACCGCCACCGCCACCCTGGTGTGTCGTGCGGACATGGCTGAGCAGGTGAAGGAGATTGCGGGGCGCGTGCCTCCGGACGTGCAGTGACGACCGGGGCGCGTCGATTCCTGGCGGTGGACGTGGGCGGCAAGCGCACCGGGCTCGCGCTCGGTGACACGCTCACGCGCATGGCGATGCCGGTCGAGGTGCTGCATGTGCCGAGAGGGCCGGCGCTGCTCGAGGCGATGGCGGCCGCGGCGCGCACGGACGGTCCCGACGCGATCGTGATGGGGCTGCCGTTGAACATGGACGGCACGGAAGGTCCGGCCGTGGTGCAGGCGCGCGCCTTCGCGGCGGAGGTGGGGACGCGGACCGGCCTCACGGTGCACCTGCAGGACGAGCGTCTCACCAGCTTCGAGGCCGATCAGCGCATGGCGCGATCGGGGCGAACGCACGGGCAGAAGAAGGACCTGCGTGACGCGCTGGCGGCGGCGGCGCTGCTGGAGGATTTCCTGCGGACGCAGGAAGGCTGAAGTTCAGCGCGCGGCGTCGCAGGCCGCGCGGTCCAGGTACCAGCGCAGGTCGCCGCCCGCCGGCTCGATGCCCAGGATGGGAAGCTCGTGCAGGTCGTCGGTGGCGGCGGCCACGCGCTTGAGCATGGGTCCCTTGCCCACGCCCATCACCAGCACCGCCACGAAGCGCGCGGCGTTGATGGCCGGGTAGGTGAGCGTGACGCGTGGCGGCGGCGTCACCGTGGGACCGTCGCAGAGCCCCACCAGACGGTCCCGCACCTTCAGCACCTCGGTGTGCGGGAACAGGCTGGCGGTGTGTCCGTTGTCGCCCATGCCCAGCAGCACAAAGTCCAGCCGGTCCCGTCCGGGGCCACGCCGACCCAGCGTCTCGCGCAGCGTGCGCTCGTAGGTCACGTCGGGCGTGGCGTCCAGCACGGGCATGGGATGCACGTTGGCCTCCGGGATGCCCGAGTGCTCCACCAGGATCTCGTGGATGTGGCGGTAGTTGTTGAGGTCGCTCTCGAAGCCGATGCGGCGCTCGTCCACCATCCACAGGTGCGTCTGCGCCCACGGCAGTCCGCGGTAGCGCGGGTCCACCATCAGCTTCTCGTAGAACGGGAATGGCGTCTTGCCGCCTGAGAGCGCCAGGTGAAACTCGCCGGTCTTGCCCACGCTCTGCACGGCCTGCGCCATCAGGTCGGCGGCCAGCGCGTCGAACACGTCCTCGGCGTCGTGGCGCGCCTCCACGCGGCCGCGCAGGCGCGGCGTCACGATGGGGGCCAGCGAGGGATCCTCGGGAAGCAGGTCGCTCATGCGCCCCAAGGTACCTCGCTCAGCCGCAGGGGTTGAACCACGCGCGTCCGTCGCGGGCCAGCAGTGCGTCGGCGGCGGAAGGTCCCCAGGATCCGGGCGCGTAGTTGGCGTGCATGTCGCGGCGCAGGGGCGCGCTGCGGTCATCCAGGAAGGGCATCATGGCGCGCCACGCGCTCTCCACCTCGATGCGGTGCTTGAACAGGCTCTGGTCGCCGCGCATGGCGTCGATCATGAGCGGTCCGTAGGCCTCCACGGGTTCCGAGCGGAACGCCTTCTCGTAGTCCATGGTCATCTCCACGTCGCAGATGCGCATGTCGCCCGGCTTCTTGGCGCCGAACCGGAGGCTGAATCGCTCGCCCGGCGCGATCTCGATCACCATGCGGTTGCCCGACAGCGGGCCGGGCATGGACTTGCGGAACAGGTTGGCCGCGGGCGGCTTGAACTGCACCACGATCTGCGTGCACTTGGCGGCCATGCGCTTGCCGGTGCGCAGGTAGAACGGCACCTTGGCCCAGCGCCAGTTCTCGAACTCCAGGCGGAGCGCCGCGAAGGTCTCGGTGTGGGTGCCGGGCTTCACGCCCTCCAGCTGGTGATAGGCCTTCTCGTCCGGTCCGGCCGCGTACTGGCCCAGGACGCCGAAGTCGGCGATGCGCGCCGGATCCGGCAGCTGCAGCGCGTCGATCACCTTCACCTTCTCGCTCCGGATGTGCTCCGCGCCGAAGTCGGTGGGCGGCTCCATGGCCACGAAGGCCAGCACCTGCATCAGGTGGCTCTGGATCATGTCGCGGATGGCGCCGGTCTGGTCGTAGAACGCGATGCGCTGCCCCACACCCACCGTCTCGGCCGCCGTGATCTGCACGTGGTCGATGTAGCGGTGATTCCACACCGGCTCGAAGATGGCGTTGGCGAAGCGGAAGGCCAGCAGGCTCTGCACCACCTCCTTCCCCAGATAGTGGTCGATGCGGTAGATGGCCTCCTCGTCGAAGACGCGGCCCAGCGCACGGTTCAGGCTGGCGGCGCTGGCGTCGTCGCTGCCGAACGGCTTCTCCACGATGATCCGCTGCCACGAGCGGTCGCTCTGGTCCAGGCTGCACCAGCGACGGCCCTCCGTCACCAGTCCTGCCGCGCCGATCTGCTCCACGATGGGCTCGTACAGCTCGGGCGCCACGCTCATGAAGAAGAGCACGTTGCCGCGTGTGCGATGACGATCGGTCAGGCTCTCCATGCGCGCACCCAGCCGCTGATACGGCTCGGCGGTGGCCGCGTCGCCCGGCTCGTAGTAGATGCGCTGCGAGAAGGCCTTCCACGCGGCGTCGTCGGCGCCCTTCACCTGCTTGCGCACCCAGGGTTCCAGTTCGGTGCGCCACTGCTCGTCCGTCTTGCGCGTGCGGCTCACCCCCAGGATGCAGGTGGACGGATGCAGCGAGCCCGCGCGGTGCATCTCGAACATGGCCGGCACCAGCTTGCGGTGCGTCAGGTCGCCGCTGGCGCCAAGGATGACGAGCACGCACGGATCGCCGGTTCGCATGCCCCGAAGCCTAGCGGCGTGGAGGCGCTCCCCGTGTCCGGCCGTCAGCCCTTGGCGGCGCGCCGCCCGGATCCGGCGCGCTTGCCCACCTTCACGTGGCCCACACGCACCGTGCCGCCTTCGCGCGGATGGTGGCGCTGCAGCACCTCGCGCAGGCGCGAGCGGTCCACGTGGGTGTAGACCTGCGTGGTGTTGATGTCCGAGTGGCCCAGCAGCTCCTGCACCACACGAAGGTCGGCGCCGCCGGCCAGCAGGTGCGTGGCGAAGCTGTGGCGCAGCTTGTGCGGGTGCACGCCCGGCACCCGCGCCACGGCGGCGTACTTGCGCACGATCTGCCAGACGGCCACGCGCTCCAAAGGCCGTCCACTGAAGCTCAGGAAGAGGCGGAAGCGGTCACGCCCGTCGCCGAAGCGCGTGAGTCCGGGCCGGCACGACTTCAGGTAGGCGCGGATCGCCTTCACGGCGGGGTCGCCCAGCGGCACCAGCCGCTGCTTGTTGCCCTTGCCCAGCACCATGACGCTGGCCAGCGTGTCGTTGTAGTCGTTCGCCTTGAGCGTGCCCACTTCGCTCGCTCGCAGTCCCGCCGCGTACATGGTCTCCAGCATGGCGCGATCGCGGAGCCACAGTTCGCCATGCTCGGAGGTGGGAGCCTCCACCAGCTTGCGCATCTCGCCGGGCGTGAGCGTGCCAGGCAGGCGCTTCCAGCGGTGCGGCCGCTCGATCAGGCGGGCGGGATCGCGCTCGATGCGGCGCTCGGCGTGCAGCCAACGAAAGAACACGCGGATGGTGGCCAGATGGCGGGTCACGGTGCTGGGCTCCAGCCCGCGCTCGCGCCGGAGCCGCTGCAGGTGCTCGGCCACGTGCTGCATGACCACCTTGGCCGGGTGGCGGACCCCGTTGGCCTTCAGGTCGTCGGACATCTGCCGCAGGTCGCGGCCATAGACCTCGATCGTGGCCGGGCTCAGCCCGGTCTCGACCCTGGCCCACGCCAGGAAGTCACGAGCCCAGGTTTCGAATGGGCATGCGGCGGGCATCGGCGCTCACGGTCAGTGGCGTTGGCACGGTCACCGGCCGTCGGACGAAGGTCCGGGGGGCGTCCAGGGTGCCGTACGCCGACTCCATGTTGAGCCGATGGAAGATCATGCATCCATGCTGACCCCCGCAGCAGACCGAAAAGACCTGTTCCGCCGCGCCCAGCGTGAAGCGCTCGTGGCAACGATGGTCGTCTCGGTCGATGTGCGGGCAATAGGAGGTGTCGTGCATGGGGTGCTCCGCCCAGACGGCTGAGGAGGAGTATCGGCCAGACGCGGCCGCTGGGGCAAGAGTATCGACGACCCCCCGCCGGCCATTTGCGATGCGTCCGAAGATTTTTGCCCTGGTCCCCGAGGGACCGTCCGCGCTCAGCGGTAGGAAAGGTTGCGGGCGAAGAACTGCAGGTTGGCCGCCGTGCGGGCCGCCTCCAGCGTGGCTTCGGCGGTCTGGTTGGCCCGCGCGCAGCCCTTCCGAAGGATGTCCAGGATCAGGTCGTCACGGCCCTCGAACCGGGCCCGACGCTGCCGCATGGGCTCCAGCAGGTCGTTGATGGCCGCCGCCACCTCCTTCTTCACGTGGCCGTCGCCCAGGTTGTCCCCGCGGGCGTAGCGGTCCTTCAGCTCGGCCACCCGGGCGGGATCCGGCAGGAACGCGTCCACATACTGGAAGAGGGCGTTGTTCACGTCGCCGGGCTCGGTGGGGCTCTGCCGGCCCGTGAAGATCTTCATCACCTTCTTCTCCACCTCCTTGGGCGGGTCGCTGATGAAGATGGCGTTGCCCAGGCTCTTGCTCATCTTGTTCTTGCCGTCGATGCCCACCAGGCGGCCCACCTTGCCCACGTCGGCGCGGGGCACCGGGAAGACGCCGCCCAGCTTCACGTGCTCGTGCTCCTCCGCGTGCTCGTCCACCCCGCAGTAGACCTGGTTGAAGCGCCGCGCCACCTCGCGCGTCATCTCCAGGTGCGGCACCTGGTCCTCGCCCACAGGCACGCCCACCGGCCGGAAGGCCAGGATGTCGGCGCACTGGCCCACCGCGTAGAGCGGGAACCCGAAGGAGTAGGTCTCGCCCAGGTCCTTCACCCGGATCTCGTCCTTCAGCGTGGGATTGCGCATCACCCGGTTGAAGGGCAGCAGCATGGCGAAGAGGAAGCAGAGCTCGTGGATGGCCGGGATCTCGCTCTGCAGGAAGACGGTGGCGGCGTCCGGGTCGATGCCCATGGCCAGGTAGTCGCGGACGATCTCCAGACAGTCGGAGCGGATCTCGGCGCTCCGCTCCGCGCGCGTGGTGAACGCGTGATAGTTGGCCACGATGAAGTAGCAGTCGTGCGTGGACTGCAGCTCGACGCGTCGCTTCACGCTGCCCACCCAGTGACCCAGGTGCAGGCGGCCGGTGGGCGTGTCTCCGGTCAGGATGCGCGGCTTCGAGCTCATCCCGGAAGCATAGAGAAGAGCAGCAGGTTGGCCAGATTGAACGCCGCGTGCGCCGCGTATGGGGCGGCGATGCGTCCGCAACGCTCCATGAGCCACCCCAGCGTGACGCCCAGAAGCGCCAGCGCCGGAAGCGCGGCCAGGCGCGCCTCGGGGGGCACCGCCGACCAGTGCACCAGCGCGAACAGCGTGGCCGACGCCGTGATGGCGGCGGTGCGATGCAGTCCGATCCCCTTCAGCGCCTGCTGCACCGCGCCACGCCAGACCAGTTCCTCGGCGAGTGGCGTGAGGAACACCAGGGCAAGGCCGAGCGCCCAAGCCGACGCCTCGTTCGAGTGCCGCCGCAGCTGCTCCAGCGTCTGGTGCGCAGTCTCGGGTGCTGGCGGCCCGCCCAGACGCACCTGCATCCAGGACCCCAGCACCGTCACCAGCGAGACCAGGGGCCACGCCACCAGCAGTCCCACCAAGCCCGCCGTCACGGCACGACGAAGCGGAAGCGCCGCCGTCTGGTTCCGTTCGCCGCGACCGGACAACGCACGCCAGACGCCGATGGTCACGCCCGCCGAGGCCACGATGCACCAGAACGAGACCGCGGGCGAAGGGTCCGTGCCGCCCTTCGAGCCCAGCATGGCCGCCACGCCGCTGGCGACCAGGCTGGAGATCAGCAGTCCGCACGCCAGCAGCACCTGGTTGCCGAAGAGATCAAGCGACCAGCGCACGGGGCGCGCGTGGTGAAGCCATCCGCGTCGCCACGCCTGATGCAGGCCGACGACGCCCCAGGCCATCTGTGCGGCGACGGCCCATGCGGGCGTGCTTGGCGTGGGATTGGCGGACGCGGCTATAACTTCACCTTCCCCCATGGTTCCCGACGCGCTGCAGGAGATCGTGCACAGGAAGAAGGCCGAGGTGGCGGCGGCCATGGCGGCCACGCCGCTGGAGGTGCTGCAGGAGCGCGTCCGCCACATGCCGGCCCCGCGCAACTTCTTCCAGGCGCTGGTGGCGCACGGCGCCCCCACGCGGACCCGCGTGATCGCCGAGGTGAAGCGGAAGAGCCCGTCGGCCGGGGTGATCCGCGAGGATTTCGACCCGGTGGACATCGCCCGACGCTATCACGAGGCGGGCGCGTCGGCGATCAGCTGCCTCACCGACGAGGTCAGCTTCGGGGGTCGGCTGGAGTACGTCCAGGCCATCCGCGACGCCGTTCCCCTGCCGGTCCTTCGCAAGGACTTCATCGTGGACGCGTGGCAGATCTGGGAGAGCCGAGCCGCCGGCGCCGACGCGATCCTGCTGATCGCGGAGTGCCTCACCGAACGCGAGATCGTGGACTTCCAGATCCTGGCCGTGGAGCTGGGGCTGACCACGCTGCTGGAGGTGCACGACGTGGAGAGCCTCTATCGTGTGCAGCCGCACCTGGGCTTTCCGCATCCGGGCTACGCGCTGCTGGGTGTGAACAACCGCGATCTTCGCACCATGACCACCAGCCTGTCGCACACCTTCCGGATGGTGGACATGATCGAGGACCGCTCCATCGTGGTGAGCGAGAGCGGCATCCGCTCGGCCGACGACCTTCGCAGGCTCCGCGAGCACGGCGTGCACATCGTGCTGGTGGGCGAGCATCTGATGCGGCAGCCGGACCCCGGCGCGGCGCTTCGCCAACTGCTTCGCGGCGGCTGATTCGGCGGCGTGCGCAGGGACGGTTCAGAGCATGCGTTCGGCGATCTGGATGGCGTTGAGCGCTGCGCCTTTGAGCAGCTGATCGCCCACCACCCACGCCGCCAATGCATGGCCATGGCGTCCGCCGTGGTCCACGCGCACGCGCGAGACCAGCACGTCGTCACCCTCGGCCGCCATGAGCGGATCCGCGGGCGATCCCGCGCGCTCGTCCACCATCCGGACACCCGGCATGGCGGCCAGCGCCGTCCGCGCCTTGTCCAGGTCCACCGGCCGATCGAACTCCATGTGCAGCGCCACCGCGTGGGCGCGCCGCACTGGCACACGCGCGCAGGTGGCGCTCACGCGAAGGCCCGGCAGGTCCAGGATGCGACGGCTCTCCTTCAGCAGCTTGGTCTCCTCCTCGTTGCTGCCGTCGTCCAGCAGCGCGCTGTCGTGCGGGAAGACGTTGAAGAGGGTCTGGCGGCGGAACACCTTCGCCTCCACCGTGGTTCCGCCGACCCACTGCCGTGCCTGCGACTCCAGCTCCTGCATGGCCGGCAGTCCTGCGCCGCTCACGGCCTGATAGCTGCAGGCGGTGAGCCGCACCAGCCCAAACTGCGCGTGCAGCGGGGCCGCGGCCATCAGAGACACGATGGTGGTGCAGTTGGGGTTGGCCACCAGCGCGGGGCGCGCGTCCAGCAGATGGCCGTTGATCTCCGGCACCACCAGCGGCACCGCGGGGTCCATGCGGAACGCGCTGGAGTTGTCCACCACCACCGCGCCCGCGGCCACCAGTCTGGGCGCCCACTCGCGGCTGGTGGCGGCGTCGGCGGCCAGGATGGCCACCTCCACCCCTTCGATCGCGGACGCCTCGAGCGCGCGCACCGGCACATCGCCGCCCGCGAGGGGAAGCGTGGTGCCCGCACTTCGCTGGCTGGCCAACGCGCGAAGTTCGCGAACGGGGAAGTGTCGTCGATGCAGGCGCTCCAGCGCCTCGCGGCCCACGGCACCCGTGGCACCGATCACCGCCACCACGCGCGGTGCGGCGTCCTTCGATCCGGCGTGGGTCACTGGTGCGGCCCGACCAGGTAGAAGCGGCCGATGGCCACGTCGAACGTGCTGCCGTCCTCGCGCTGCATCACGTAGCTGCCTTCCATGGTGCCCCACGGCGTCTGCAGCGGCGTGAAGCTGGCGTACTCGAAGCGCTCGCCAGGACCCAGCACGGGGCTGTGACCCACCACGCCCATGCCCTGCACCTCGTGGCGCTCGCCGTCGGCGTCCACGATGGACCAGCGACGGCTGCGCAGGCGCACGCGCTCGGTACCGTTGTTGACGATCTCCACGCGGTACTCGAAGACGTACCGACCCGCGCGCTGCTCGTTGGCGTTGGGCACGTAGCGCGGCGCCACGCTCACGCGGATGCCGTGCGTCTCGCAATCGCTGCCCTTGCAGGCGTGCTGGAGCGTCTGGGTCATCCCCTCAAAATAGTGGCGCGGGCCTCCGCGGAAAAGTGGCCCGTGCGGCGCGCAGGGCGCCGGGTCACTCGAACCAGCCCTTGCGTCGGATCCACACGGTGCGCACGTCGCCCTGCTGCACCGCGTTCCAGTCCAGCGCCTCGCGGCGGTCGCGGTGACCGGGCGCCCGAACGTCCAGCACCAGGGGCACCAGGTCCGGCACGGGGATGGGCGGCGTGAGGCCGTCGGCGCCGGTGCACGCGGCGAAGGCGTTGGGATCCGGCGGCAGTCCGTTGCGCGGTTCGTCCAGCGCCACCCACGCACCTTCCACCGGGGTGCCCCGCTTCTCGTCCAGCACCTCGAAGCGCATGCTCTTCCATCGGAGCGGCCGACAGCGCAGCCGCAGTCCGTCGGGCGCGTCCGTGCGAAGGTCCACGCTGGCGTCGGCCCACCCGGGCATGCGCGCGGTCACACGATTGCGGAAGCCGGAGACGCGATCGACGCTGGTCCGCCCCTCCGCGGACGTGGAGCTCCGCTGCAGATCCGGGAACCCCCAGCCGTCCTCCAGCCCGGGCGCGGGCAGATAGAGGAAGGTGCGAGCCAGGACGTCCGCGCCCGCGATCGGCTTGCCGGTGGTCGTGTCCACCACCTGGACGGGCGTGGGCGTCCGGGTGCACGGCTTCATGCGCATCGCCACCGTCTCGCCTTCGTGCAGGCTGTCGAACGGGATCAGCATGCGTTCGCCGCCCTTCATGGAGTCCGGGATCTGCGTGCGCAGCACCGCGATGCTGGTGGGCTCGTAGCCGGGACGCAGCAGCGTGACGTTGGTGTTGAGCGGCGGCACCCAGATGCGCGCGTCGCCGTCGGGCCTGGTGCGCACCGGTTCGTCGCGTGACGGCAGAAGGGTGAGCAGCGAGATGGCGTGACGATGCAGCGCCACACCCTCCACGGGCGCGCCGGAGTCCGCGTCCTGCACATGCAGGTCCAACGGTCTTGGAAAGCAGGCGGTCGCCGCCAGCGGGAGGATGATGGTGGCACGAGCGAGTGCGCGCGCCAGTCGCTCAGCGCCCCACGAGCTGCGCGTGCGTTGGGAGGTGCTTGGCTGCATCGACACGCCGAGCGTACGCGTGGGTGCCTTGGTCCGTGGGCGGCGCGTGCGTCACGGCCGCCGCCGCCGCCACGAAGGCCGGGAGCGCGGCACCAAGCACCCGAGCAAGCGCCGAGGCGACGCGGCCGCCCCGGAACGGCGGTGCCTCCCCCAGCCAGAGACCCAGCGGCGCCGCAGCGGACAGCGCGGGGATCCAGCCAGGCAGCTGCGACGTCTGGAACGCGAACGCGGCGGCCGACGCCATGCCCAGCATGGAGGCCACGGCGATGGTGCCGGCGATGCCCGCATGGAGCGAGCGATGAGGCGAGCGCCACGCGGTGACGCCGACAGCCACGCACGACACACCGACGGCGCCCACGGGCACGGCCAGCTTGGCGAAGCCGGTGGCCAGCACCAGTGTCGCGCTTCCCGCAAAGGCGATCGCCAGACCGAACCACGTGGAGACGCCTCCGCGGTGCATGCCCAGGGGAAGCGTCAGCATGGAGAGACACGCGATGCCGAAGGCGAGCAGGAGCCGTGCATCCGCGGTGCTCCACTCGGGCAGTGGCAGCAGCAGGCACGCCAGCGTGGCGGAGAGGACGCACACCATGCAGCGGCCCGCTCGATTCACGGCGCGCTCCCCTGCCGCAAGACCCACCGCGGTGGCCAGCAGCGCAGCGATCGGAACCCACTGCCACGCAGCCGTGGGCGGGATCGTCTCGATGGGTTCCTGCGCCACACACGACACCAGCAAGGCCAGCGTCAGTGCCGCGCCTGGACCACGCACCGAATCGCGACCGAACACCGCCAGGGTGGCCACGGCCACCAGCACGGGCGCGATCACGCCTCGGATCAGCAGGTCCAACTCCATGTGCGCGTGCCGAGTGTGCTCACTTCTTCGCGTTTGCGGGCTCGGCCATGGTGGCTTCCAGGCCCACGATCACGCGCACATCCTTGCCGATCGCGCCCTTGTCCGCACCGTAGGTCATTCCGAACTGCGATCGATCGACGGTGAAGGTGGCCTCGAATCCCACGCGCTCGTCACGCATGCTCGCGCGGCCGGTCATCTCCACCTTGGCGGTCACGGGCTTGGTGACACCATGCATGGTGAGATCGCCGGTGACCTCCCACATGCCGTCGGCGCCACGCGTGGCCTTGGTGCTCTTGAAGGTCATGGATGGAAACTCCTTCACACTGAAGAAGTCCGGGCTCTTGAGATGTCCATTGAGCTTGTCGTTGCCGCTGGAGACGCTGGCCACGTCGATGGTGATGTCGAACGCGAGCGAGTCGGAGCCCGAAGTGGTGATGGTGCCGCTCACGCCGTCGAAGCGGCCCCAGAACATTCCTGCACCCATGTGCTGCACACGGAAGAGCGCCATCGAGTGGACGTCGTCCACGGTCCAGGTCTCCGAGGCGCGCGCGGCGCTGGCGGCGGGCGCTGCATCACCGAGCGAGGCCAGCAGCATGGCGGGTGCGAACAGGACGGTGGTCACAAGGCAGGTCTTGAGCGACATGGGGGTCTCCTGAGTAGGTGGACAGGTTTAGTCTGGAAGCCGCAAAGGGATTCAAGGCTTTGAGAGTCCGAGAACACGATCGCAATAATTTGTTCCACGTGGAACAGTGGATCACGGATCTTGTGTTACATTCGAAACAGACAAGGAGGTCTGCATGAGTCAAGAACAGGACGTTGAGCCAAAGTCGGCTCCGATTTCGCGCCTTGGTCGGGGTCTGGGTCGGTTGATTCCGATCACAAAGCCCCCCGCTGCGCCGGCGATACCCGCCACACCTGCAGGCACGATTGCCGTGGCGCCCACGAATTCCGCCACAGCGGAGTCGAAGGATCGTGTGGGCACTCCAGTTCAGGCCAGGGCGGTATCGGTATCGACCCCGGCTGCTGCGCCTCGAATGGAGAAGGCGAATTTGGGCGCACCCGCGGCTGGCAAGACCGTCGTCGACCTGTCGATCAGCTCGATCCAACCAAACCAGCGACAGCCCAGGAAGGACTTTGACGCCACCGCGATCGAGGAACTGGCCGCATCGATTCGATCGGCTGGACTGCTGCAGCCCGTGATCGTTCGGCCGGCTTTGGGTTCGCCAGACCGCTTCGAGCTCATCGCTGGCGAGCGTCGACTCCGCGCGTGCAAGAGCCTTGGGTGGAAGTCAATTCCCGCAATCGTCACGCAGGCCACGGATCAGAATGCGGGCGTCTGGGCGCTCATTGAGAACGTGCACCGGGCGGACCTGAACCCCATGGACCGTGCTCTCTCTTTGAAGCAGCTCGCGTCGGAATTCCGGCTCACGCACGAAGCCCTCTCGGAGCAAGTGGGGCTGGATCGCTCCTCCGTCACCAATCTGCTTCGAATGGCGGAGCTGGATGAGTCCACGGCCGGCATGGTTCGTCGAGGCCTGTTGAGCCAGGGTCACGCGAAGGCTTTGCTCGGTGTTTCAAGCCTGAAGACTCGAGCCACGTTGGCGGAATCGGCCGTGCGGGGTGAGTGGTCTGTTCGTGCCCTCGAGCGTGAGGTGCAGCGCGTGGCGGAGGCGCCGGTCATCGATGTTCCACGTGGAACCCCATCGACTCGACGCCGCACGCACATCGATGCGCTTGAGCGCAAGCTGAGTCAGGCCCTTGGCACAGATGTGAAGATCCAGACTGGTCGCAAGCCGAACACGGGCAAGCTCCAGATCGCCTTCTATTCCGTCGAGCAGTTCGAGGGCATCCTGAGTTCGCTTGGGATCAAGCCGAGCCAGATTCGTCTCGAAGACTAATTATAGGACGCATCGAAATCCAAGGTCGGATTGCCTCCCGATGGCTGGTGCACATCACCAGGCGGGCGCCGCATCGACTGGTGGCCCCACACGGGGCGTGGTCGGGATCTCAGATCGCCACAGGCTTCAGGGGCGAGGGCATCTCGGCCTGCAGTCCGAGTCGCTCGCGCATGGCTGCCGCGAGCGACTCGCGCGACGACGGCTCACCGTGGTTCAGGAGCACGCGAGGCGTTCCGCCTTCGCGACTCTGCAGCCACTGCAGCAGGTCGCTGCGATCGGCGTGCCCGCTGTAGCCCTCCAGATGCACGCGCTCGGCCTTCACCTCGAAGACACCTTCCTTCAGCTCGATCGCGCGCGCGCCATGCAGCATGCCGTGGCCCAGTGATCCCGGAAGCTGATGCCCGGCGAACAGGATCGCGTGACGATCCTCGCTCACCAGCGCAGCCAGATGGTGCAGCACCGGTCCTGCGTCCAGGAATCCGCTTCCAGCCAGGATCACCGCGGGCGCCGTGCCCGCCGCCACCTTCAGGCTGCCCTTCCGGTTGAACACGCGCTGCAGCGCCTTGAATTCCATCGGGTCGTCGCCGCGCCGCGCCATCGCGCTCGGCTCCGCCGCCAGCAGATCCGGATTTCGACCGTGCATGTCCGCCGCGCGGATCGCCATCGGCGTGTCCAGATAGACCGTCATGCCGTGCAACGCGTCCATGCGGGCCAGCTGCGAAAGCCGGTACTGCACCAGCTGCGCGCGGCCCAGCGAGAAGGTGGGCACCAGCAGTCGCCCGCCGCGCGCGCTCACGCGCTGCAGCACCTCTCCCAGCGCCTGCGGCCCGGCGGTGGCTCGCGGGATGTCGCGTGCACCGTTGGTGCTCTCCATCACCACCATGTCCACGGCCGGCAGGGGAGGGCGCTCGCGAAGCAGCGGCGAATGCTGCGGGCCCAGGTCGCCTGAGAAGAGCACGCGCCGCATCGCACCGCCGTCGTCCTGCCACTCCACCTCCACCGACGCGGAGCCGATGATGTGCGACGCGTCGTGCAGCCGGATGCGGAGACCGTCGCGCACGGTGTGCCATGCGTGGTAGGGCACGGCGCGGATCTGGTGCACCACGCGCTCCACCTCACGCGCGGTGTAGAGCACCGGCGGCTCCACCTGTCCGCGCTGCGGCTCCGTGGCCGGCGGCGGCGGCGGATCCACCACGCGTGCCACCGGTCCGGTGCCTTCCTTCCATTCCTCCATGCGGATCGACTGCAGGTTGGCGCTGCTCTTCAGCACGCTGGGCAGCAGATCCGCGGTGATGGGGCTGCACAGCACGGGCGCGTCGCAACCCAGTCGTGGAAGCATGCCCAGCCGTCCGCAGTGATCCACGTGCGCGTGCGTCACCACCACCGCGTCCACGGTGGCCCAGCCGATCTCCGGCACCATCAGGTTGCGTCGTTCCTGCGCGGGTGTTCCCTGGAAGAGCCCGAAGTCGACCACCACACGACCGCGGGGCGTCTGCAGCAGCGTGCACGAGCCCGTCACTTCTCCGGCGGCGCCGAGCAGCGTGATCGTCGACTTGGAACCCACGCGGCCGAGCATAGCCATGAACCTGCGTCGCCGAGCGAGGATCGCGTGACCGATGCTCCGGATGGACCAGGCTCCGGCGCGCGTCTCACCCCGTCCAGGTGAAAGCTGATCGGGTCAGCCCATGCAGGCCGCGACCGCGGCCTTCAGCTCCGCTTCGGCGTCGCTCGAGGGCATGAACTCATGCCCGATGAAGCCTCGATAGCCCGCGGCGTGCAGCGCGCGGACGATCGCCGGATAGTTCAATTCCTGTTCCGCGCCCAGCGGTCCGCGACCAGGCACGCCCGCCGTGTGGATGTGGCGGATCCACGGCCTGTTCGCGGTGACGGTTCGAATGACGTCGCCGTCCATGATCTGCATGTGATAGACGTCGAACAGCAGCCCGAAGCGCGCGCTTCCCACCGCCTGGCACAGGCGGAAGCCCCACGCCGTGCGGTCGCCCATGTGGTCCTTGTGGTCCACCTTCGAGTTGAGCAGCTCCAGCACCACCTCCAGACCGTTGGATTCCGCAAGCGGAAGCAGCCGGTGCAGGCCGGTGACGCAGTTGCGAAGCCCCGTCTCGTCGTCCAGACCCTCGCGGTCGCCCGCGAACACGATCACGCGACCGCAGCCGGCCGTGGCGATGCGCGGGAACAGCTCCTGTGCACGCTGCACGATGCCGTCGTGGTGTTCCAGCCGGTTCAGCCCCTTGCGGATCGAGCAGGGACCGTTCGCCACGGCGCACTGCAGGCCACGGTCACGCACCCGCTCGATGTCGGGCGGGTCCAGCAGCTCCACGCTCGAGACGCCGCAGCGCTTCGCCAGATCGCACACCGCGTCAAGATTCAGGCTCGCCAGGCACCAGCGACACACGCTCTGCGGAAGCCTGCCGCCATCCGGAGGCGTCGTGCCTGCAGCCGCCTGCGGCGCCCGCTCCACCGAGCCGGCCGCCATGGCCGCCATCGCCGCCGCGCTTCCCACGCCGGCCGCGATGAACGCGCGTCGATCCATGCGGCTCAGCGGTAGCTGCTCAGCGGCTCGCAGCTGCAGACCAGGTTCCGGTCACCGAAGGGATTGTCCACGCGACCCACGGAGGGCCAGAACTTGCGGTTCTTCACCCAGGGCAGCGGATACGCGCCCTGCGATCGCGGGTACGGATGCTTCCACTCGTCCGCGGTCACCGCCTCGGCGGTGTGCGGCGCGTTCTTCAGCGGGTTGTCCTTCCGGTCCAGCGTGCCCGCCTCGATGGCGGCGATCTCGGCGCGGATCTGGATCATGGCCTCGCAGAAGCGGTCCAGCTCCTCCTTGGACTCGCTCTCCGTGGGCTCGATCATGAGCGTGCCGGGCACCGGCCAGCTCATGGTGGGCGCGTGGAAGCCGAAGTCCATGAGGCGCTTGGCGATGTCGTCGATCTTCACCTCGGCGCTCTTGTCGAAGGGACGGCAGTCCACGATGAACTCGTGGGCGCAGCGGCCGTTGGCGTTGGTGTAGACCACCTGATAGTGGCCCTCCAGCCGCTTCGCCATGTAGTTGGCGGAGAGGATGGCCACCTGCGTGGCCTTGCGAAGCCCGTCGGCCCCCATCATGGCGATGTAGGTCCAGCTGATGGGCAGGATGCTGGCGCTTCCGTACGGCGCCGCGCTGATCGGACCGATGGCCTTGGCGGTGGTGCCAGCGGGCTTCACCACCGGATGGCCCGGCAGGAACGGCACCAGATGCGCGGCCACGCCGATCGGGCCCACGCCCGGACCGCCGCCGCCGTGCGGGATGCAGAAGGTCTTGTGCAGGTTGAGATGGCACACGTCGGCGCCGATCTCGCCGGGGCGGGTGAGGCCCACCTGCGCGTTCATGTTGGCGCCGTCCATGTAGACCTGCCCGCCGAAGCGGTGCACGGTCTCGCAGAGCTGCTTCACCTGGTCCTCGAACACGCCGTGCGTGCTGGGGTAGGTGATCATGCAGCACGCCAGCTCCCTGGCGTGCGCCTCGGCCTTGCGCGCCATGTCCGCCAGGTCCACGTTGCCCTTGGCGTCGCAGTCCACCGGGACCACACGCATGCCGGCCACCACGGCGCTGGCCGGGTTGGTGCCGTGCGCGCTCTCGGGGATCAGGCACACCGTGCGATGACCCTCGCCACGGCTCTCGTGCCAGGCGCGGATCACCATGAGGCCCGCGTACTCGCCCTGGCTGCCCGAGTTGGGCTGCAGGCTCACGCCCGCGAAGCCGGTGACGTCGCAGAGCCACGCCTCCAGCGTCCGGAACAGTTCCGCGTAACCCTTCCACTGGTCGGCCGGCGCGAACGGATGCATGCGTCCGAACTCGGGCCAGGTCACCGGGATCATCTCGGTGGTGGCGTTCAGCTTCATGGTGCAGCTGCCCAGCGGGATCATGCTGTGGGCCAGGCTCAGGTCCTTGCCCTGCAGCGCGAAGATGTAGCGCAGCAGTTCGGTCTCGCCGTGATAGCGGTTGAACACGTCCTGCGTCATGAAGGTGCCGGTGCGACGAAGCGCGGCGGGCACATGGCCGGTGGCCTTCAGCGATTCCACCCGTGGCGCCTTGGCGGTGCCGGTGGCGAAGCACTCCAGCAGGTCCTGCAGGTCGGCGGGCAGCACGGTCTCGTCCAGCGCCACGCCCACGGTGCCGTCGGCGAACGAGCGCAGGTTGATGCGTCGCGCGCGGGCGGCCTCGTGCACCTTGTCGGCGGTGGTGCCGGCCACGCGCACGCGCAGGGTGTCGAAGAAGCCCTCGTGCACCAGCTGGTGTCCCATGGCGGTCAGGCCCGCGGCCAGCGTGGAGGCGGCGCGGTGCACGCGCTCGGCGATGCGACGCAGTCCGTCCGGCCCGTGGTACACGCCGTAGAGCGCGGCGATGTTGGCCAGCAGCGCCTGCGCCGTGCAGATGTTGCTGGTGGCCTTGTCGCGGCGGATGTGCTGCTCGCGGGTCT
>CAZKHO010000027.1:0-23320 GCA_964552505.1 uncultured Bifidobacterium sp.
AGAGCCTGCTCAGCGACACCTACTTCTGCAACCTGAGCATCTTCCAGAGCCTGCCCGACATCTGGGCCATCCACCAGCTCTTCCCCATCGTGCCCATCCACCGGCTGGGCGAGAAGCCCACGCGCAAGGCCACCATCGCCGACATCACCTGCGACAGCGACGGCCGCATCGACCGCTTCGTGGACGACCGCGACGTGAAGAAGTTCGTGGAGCTGCACGACTTCGCCGAGGGCGAGCGGTACTACATCGGCGCGTTCCTGGTGGGCGCGTACCAGGAGACCCTGGGCGACCTGCACAACCTCTTCGGCGACACCCACGTGGCGCACGTGAAGCACGACGCCAGCGGCCAGTGGTGGATCGACGAGATCATCGAGGGCGACGCGGTGCGCGACGTGCTCAACTACGTGCACTACGACCTGAACACGTTGCAGGCGCAGATCCGCCGCGAGTGCGAGAAGGCCGTGCGCCTGAAGCAGATGACCGCGTCAGAGAGCCAGTCGCTGGTGCGTCTCTACGAGAGCGGCATCAACGGCTACACCTACCTGGAGCCCGAGGCCTGACCGTCAGGCGGCCGCCGCCGCGCCGCCGGTGCGGGCGTGGCGTCGAAGCCAGGTGAGCGCCTCGAACAGGGGCATGGGCTTGGCCCAGAGGTACCCCTGTCCCAGGTGGTAGCCCATGCGGCCCAGTTCCATCGCCTGCTCCGTGGTCTCCACGCCTTCGGCGGTGACCTGCGTGCCGCACGCCTGCGCCATGGTGAGCGCCGCGTCGCAGAGGCGTCGGCCCTTGTCGCTTCGGGTGAGCTGCGTGGTCAGCGAGCGGTCGATCTTGACGTGGTCGAAGGGGATGCTCAGGAGGCGTCCCAGCGACGAGTAGCCGGTGCCAAAGTCGTCCAACGCCAGGCGGAATCCCGCGTCCTTCAGGCCCAGCAGCGCGCGGTGGGCGCGGTTGCCGGGGTCGATCATCTCGCTCTCGGTCACCTCCAGCACGATGCGGTCCGGCCGCACGCCGTGGGCCTGCGTCACCGCCTGCGCGCGCGCCACACCGCCGTCGCGCAGCAGCTCGTGGGCGGACATGTTCACGCTGAAGGTGAGACCGCGAAGCGCCTCCTCGTGCTCGCGCAGGGTGCGGCAGGCGAACTCCAGCACGCGCGAGCCCAGCTCCAGGATCAGGTTGCTCTGCTCCGCCACCGGCACGAAGACGGCCGGACCGATGCCGGCGTGCGGCGCGCGCAGGCGCGCCAGCAGCTCGAATCCCACCGGTCGTTCGTCGGAGATGCGCACCAGCGGCTGCAGGTACGGCTCGATGCCGTCCTGGTCCAGCGACTCGCGCAGGCGGCGCGCCACCTCGCCGCGGTGCATGCTCTTGGCGCGCTCGGACTCGCCGAACACCTCGCAGCGGTCGCGCCCCAGCCGCTTGGCCACGTCCAGTGCCTCCATGGCCTGCGAGAGCGCCTCGTCCATGGGCGTGCCCACCGGATCCCACGCCACCAGTCCCGCGGACAGCGAGACCGAGGCGCTGGTGTCCTCGGTCTGCACCGGGGTGGCGAAGGCGCGCAGCGCGGCGTCCACCACCGGTCGTGCCGCGTCCAGCGGCTCGGACAGCAGCACGGCGAACTGGTCGCCGCCAAAGCGCACCAGCAGGCGCGCGCCACCCAGGGCCGCCGCCAGGCGCACGGCCACCTGGCGGAGCAGGCCGTCCGACTTCTGCTGGCCCAGCAGATCGTTGGTCAGGTTGAAGTGGTCCACGTCCAGCAGGGCCAGCGACCGAACCTCCGCGCGGGCGCCCGGCCGCTCGGTCAGCTGCGCCGCAAACTCCACCAGGCTCTTGCGGTTGCCCAGGCCGGTCAGGTGATCGCGGGAGCCGCGGCGTTCGCGCTCCATGTCGTTGCGGTGCCGTTCCACGGCGATGGAGGCCAGGTGGGCGAAGTGGTCCACCAGCTCCAGATCCTCCGGAGACGGCTCTCGGCAGTCGGGGTAGTACATCCCGAAGACGCCCAGCAGGTTGCCGTCGCGGTCCAGCAGCGGGGTGCTCCAGGCTGACGCGATGCCGTGATCGGCGGCGAAGGGCCGGAAGGGGGTCCACAGGGGATCCGTCTGCACGTCGCGGCAGATCACGCGCTGCGACCGGAACGCGGCGGTGCCGCAGCTGCCGCTGCTGGGGCCGGGCTTCATGCCGTCGATGGCGTTCTGGAAGTCGGGACGCAGCTTGCGACCGTAGCCGCCCTTGCGCAGCGACTGCGTCTCCGAGTCGAAGACCAGCACCGACGCCATCATGGCGGGCATGGTGTCCTCGGCGAAGCGGCTGATGGCCCCCAGGGTCTCGGCCAGCGGTGCGCCGGCGGCCACCAGTTCCAGCACCTGCTGCTGCGCGTCCAGGATCTGGTCAGCCGGGAGGTGGGCCAGCTGAGCCAGTCGGGCGGAGCGGCGGGGGGTGTGCGGTCGCGAGTGGCTGATGCGAGTCATGTCAGCGTCTCCTTGGACTCCGGTCACGGAGTGTCAGGTCTTCGGGTTGGACGGTCATCCACGCTTGGGCTGCCGGACCGCACACCTGGTCGGCAACGGCGTCACGGTCGAATCCCGAGCCGTCGGCGCAAACGGAAAGACCGGAATGGACGGAAATTTGGATCGATCCCGGAGCCTGGGACCGCCAGGAGCCCTCCCTCAGCTCCCGGGTTGCGAGACTTGCGCCTTGCCCAACGAATTGCGAAAGATTCGCGAATCCAAGGTCTGGATCCAACGCTTTCTGGCTGAGCGGTCGCGGGTTCTCAGGGCATCATCCGGCGCATCCGGAAGCCCACATGCAGTGCGTGGGCGCCGTGAAGCACCAGCTGCACACCGAAGAAGATGGCGAAGACCATCAGCGCCACCGCTGGATACGCGGTGATGCACACACCCGCGGCCGACGTGAGGAGTCCGTTGGCCAGGAGCAGGCCCCAGTGCTTGCGCCCGATCACGCCCAGGGCCGTGGCCACCTGGAACAGGCCCACCACCAGCGCGAACGCCCCGAAGAGTTCGGCCACGCGTTCGCCGGCCGTGCCCGGGCGCAGCCAGAAGATGAACCCGATCAGCATGGCCAGCGGCGGGCCCACCAGCGCCAGCACGCTGCCATGGCCTCCCAGAAGCGCCCGACCGGACACCACCAGGCCCACGGCTCCCACGGCCACCAGGAAGACGCCGAAGGCGGCCGCCATGGCCATGGCGCCCGGGAGCGGGAAGGCCGCCAGCAGCGCTCCCGACAGCAGGAGCAGGACGCCGTTGGCGATCACCAGAAGCCAGTGCGAGTGACGCGCGAGGTGGGCGGAGGAGGTGGCCATGACGGCACTCTAGCACGCGGTTGCGCGCGTTGGCGCAAGGCGTCGCAGCGTGATAGCGTTTCGGGGATCCTCAGGAGAATCCCATGGACACCGACGCCCGCCTTGCACGAATCGAACGCAGCCTTGCCCGCACCCGCCTCTTCAACCTGGCGCTTCTGCTGAGTCTTGGCGCGCTGGTGGCCGGTGGAGCGCAGGACGCGCCCACGGACGTGATCGTCGCCAAGCGTCTCACCCTGGTGGACGGCGCCGGCAAGGAGCGAGTGATCGTCTCGGGCGACGAGAACGGTGCGGCGGGCCTGTGGATCCAGGACGGCGAGGAACAGCGCCGCATGAGCAGCGCGGTCTCGCCGGACGGCACCAGCTACACCCAGTGGTTCGATCCGGAGGGCCGGAGCCGCGTCTCGGTGGTGTGCAATCCGAACGGCGAGAGCAGCGTGCAGTGGCGCGACGCCGAGGGGAATCTGCGCATCGGCAGCGCCACCCAGAACAACGGCGAAGCCACCATGATGTGGATCGCTCCGGGCAACAAGCCGCAGATCCGCGTGCTGACGGACAAGAACGGCACCGCCAAGTTCCTCTCCGGCGACTGACGCCGCCCCGCGGGGTCTCAGCGCATCATCGAGCTGCTGGGGGGCGGCAGGCGATCCTTGCCGCGCAGGTCCGGCTCGGGTGGAGCCTTGGGCTCCGGCTCGTCGCTCCGGAGGCGCGCCAGCTGCGCCTCGCGCCAGGCCGGCAGGCGGAACTCCCAGCCGGACACCTTCTTCGCGAACGCGTTCCAGTCCGGGATCCACGGGTCGCCGGCCACGGGGTTCCTGGTGGGCTCGCTGGCGCCCGGCTGCGGCTGAACCTGCACCCGGAACCAGGTGGCGTCGCCTTCGCGGCGGCCCTGCAACGTGAGCGTGGCGCCCTTCACGCGGAAGGAGAGCGTCCGATCGGGAGCGGGCGAAAAGTCCGGGCGTGCCGCGCGCACGTCGTCAAACTCCATGCGCGAGGGCCACTCGGGCAGCACGCCCCGCGAGGCCGCCACCTGCGCCGGCGTCCAGTCGGGCGACCCCTGGGCGGTGGCGTCGAACTGGTCCGCCGGACGCGTCTTCGGCTGGTCCCCGCGGGCGGGCCTGGGCGTCACCTGCAGGCCCATCCATTCCGCGCCCAGGAACTCGCTGGACGGCAGCGACAGCAGGTCGCGCCGCATCCAGCGCTGCACGTCCACGTCGCCGTTCACGCCGCCGCGGCAGCGCCACGCCTGATCGTCACCCATGCGGCGCACGTAGGTGGTGCGCGGCATGAGGCGCTCCTGGCCCAGCACCATCTCCAGCGGCGGCTGCTCCGCGCCTGCGAAGAGCCGGATCAGTCGTGCGCGGCCCTCGGGATCGGGCCACGCCAGGTTGAGCTCCTGATGCCGCTGCGGCTTGCGCGTGAGCGCCTGATCCTTCTGCAGCTGCGAGAGGCCGGCCACCAGCCCGCGCACCATCTCCACGTCGCACGGATAGTGGTCGCGCGAGGCCAGCGTCCAGCTCCCGTCGGCGCCGCGCTCCAGGCGGACCGTGCGGTCGCCCTGGAGCAGCTCGATCGATCGGATGTCCTCGGCGCGAGCGGGCAGGTCGGGCAGCATCAGGCCCTGCGTCACACGGACGCTGGTGGCGATGCGGTCGGCCACGGCCCAGCCGGCCAGCAGCACCAGCGCCGCCGCAGCCACGGCCAGCAGGGGAAGGAACCGCCTCATGCGCGCACCGCCTTGGTCTCGGTCCGGCGACGGGAGCGCGCGGCCCGCAGCAGGCTGTAGCCGGCGGCGGCGCACGCCACCACCAGCGGCCAGATCACCACGTTGAGCACCATCAGGTCACGGCCGGTGCGCTCCACCTCCCGGCGGAGCTCCAGCTGCACGGAGCGCAGGTCCGAGCGGGCCTGCATCACCTCTCGGTTGAGCTGCTCCAGGGCCTGCGCCTGCTTGGGGGAGAGGATGCCCTTGCCGTCGCCTTCGCGCTGCAGCTGCGAGACCTTGAATTCGGCGTCCTTCACCTGCTTCTGCAGCTCCTGCTCGCGAGCGAAGTAGCGGCCTTCGGCCTCCTTGCGCATGCCTTCCACGCGGGTGAACGGGCGGCGGCTCTGGCCGCGGCTGCGCAGGTCCGCCAGGGCCCGGTCGCCCACCAGCGTCTCCAGCGCGTTGAAGACCAGCGGGCCGTTGTCCGCGATGGCGCGCTTGCCGCCCTGGGCGTCCGCCTGGATCCAGGTGCTGTCGTCGAAGAGGTCCGCGTCTCCGATCACGATCAGGTTGGCCCGACCCGGCGCCCCGGTGAGCGCGCTGCGGAAGGGGCCGGAGACGCGCGCGGCCAGCGTCTTGCGGCGGCCGTCGGGCTTGAAGTCCTTCACCAGCCGGTCGTTCTCGCCGAAGAAGCCCAGCTTGAGGCTCTGGATGAGCTGGCTGTCGTCGCTGGACTGGATGAGCGGCTCCACGCGTGTGGTGGCGCCGGGCAAGGTCTGGAGGTCGCCCGCGCTCATCAGGTTCACCCCCGAGAGGCTGCCGGTGATGGGGTCGTCCGGGCTCATGGCGCTCCGCGTGAGGCTGAGCCACGGCAGGTAGTCCAGCTGGATGGTCTGGCCGCCCATGGTGCGCTGCTGCACGCGCGTGGCGGCCTTGCGGTCGCCCACCACCATGTCCATGGGCATGTTCAGTCCCCAGGAGCCCAGCAGCGGGCCCAGGGAGGCGATGGTGCCGGGCTTGGTGCCGCCGATGCCGTCGGCGCGGGCGCGCGGATCGGTCTCGCACCATGGATCGAAGAAGAGCAGCGTGGGCTTTCCGGCGAGCACCCACGCGTCCACCGCCTTCAGGAGCGCCTCGCTGAAGTTGCGCGGCTGCACCACCACCAGCGCGTCCAGGCCGTCCGGGATGGTGGCGCCCGCGGGATCGATCCGCTGCACCTGGAACAGCGTCTCCAGGCGCTTGATGGTGGCCGGCACGTCGCCTGCCATGGGGTTCATGGGGTTGTACTGCGGCGTGAAGGGCAGCGTGCTCAGCAGCCCGATGGTGGGCTTGCGGCCTCGGCCCACGGACGCGATGGCGCTGGCCACCTCGTACTCCAGGAACGGCTCCTGGTCCGGGCTCAGGTACGGCAGCGCCTCCAGCTTGTCCGTGGGTCCGCGCACCACCAGCCCCAGCGTCAGCGCGGTGCCCACGCCGTCCACCTGCAGCTGGGAGAGTCCGGCGGCGCGCGCGGCGTCCTCGGCTTCGCTGAACGGGACGGGATCGATGAACTCCAGCGAAAGCAGTCCGCCGCTGTCCGCCGCCAGCGCCTCCAGGAACTCGCGCACGCGCTGCGCGTGGGCACGGATGGCCGGCGCCGCCTCGCCCGCCTCCTGGCTCCAGAACAGCTCCAGACGCACGGGCTCCTCCAGGCGTCCCAGCAGCGTGCGCACGCCGGGACTCAGCGAGTAGACGCGGCCCTGGGTCAGGTCCACGCGCGCGCCACGCACCAGGAAGGTGGCGGCGGCGTTGAGCGCCACCAGCGCCACCAGCGCCAGCGCCATGCCCCAGAGGGCCGTGCGTCGTGCGTCGCCACGCATCAGAGGGCCTTCTTCCAGTCGATGACGAGGGCGTTCATGAACAGGAACGCCACGATGACGCTGACGAAGTAGAGCAGGTCACGAAGGTCCACCACGCCGCGGCTGAGCGCGTCGAAGTGGATGAGCGCGCTCATGCTGGCCACGGCCTCCACCACGGCGCGCGGCGCCCATCCGCTGAAGAAGTCCTGCACGGCGGGGAAGCCGGTCAGGAGCAGCAGGAAGCATGCCACCACGCAGCTCACAAAGGCGATCACCTGGCTCTTGGAGAAGGCGCTGATGCAGGCGCCCACCGCCAGGAACGCGCCCGCCATGAGCGCGCTGCCCAGGTAGCCGGCCAGGATCACGCCGTTGTCGGGCTCGCCCAGCCAGATCACCGTGAGCCAGGTGGGCGCGGTGAGCGCCAGCGCCACCAGCGTGAAGCCCCACGCCGCCAGGAACTTTCCCACCACCAGCTCGCCCAGCCGGAACGGCAGGGTGGTGATCAGTTCGATGGTCCCCGTGCGCCGCTCCTCGGCCCACAGGCGCATGCTCACCGCGGGCACCAGGAAGAGGAAGAGCCAGGGGTGGTACTGGAAGAACGGCCGCAGGTCGGCCTGCCCGCGGTCGTAGAGCCCGCCGATGTTGAAGGTGAAGAGCCCGCCCAGGAACAGGAAGATCACCAGGAACACCGCGGCCAGCGGGGTGCCGAAGTAGGCGGCGAACTCGCGTCGCGCGATGACCAGCGTCCGCGCGATCACGGCCGGCCTCCCGGCACGTCGCTGGTGGTGAGCTGTCGGAAGACGTGATCCAGCCGGTTGGCCTTCACGCCGGCGGGCGCCAGCGCGTCCATGGCCTCCGGCGTGCCGTCGAACACCACAAGGCCGCGGTTGATGATCACGGCACGCGTGCAGACCGCCTCCACCTCCTCCAGCAGGTGCGTGCTCAGGATGATGGCGCGGTCCTTGCCCAGGCGGCGGATGAGCGCGCGAACCTCGAACTTCTGGTTGGGATCCAGGCCGTCGGTGGGCTCGTCCATGATGAGCACCGGCGGGTCGTGCAGCAGCGCCTGCGCGATGCCGGTGCGCCTGCGGTAGCCCTTGCTCAGCGTCTCGAAGGTCTGCTTGCGAACCAGGGTCAGGTTGACGCTGTCGATGGCCCGCTCCACGCGCGCCGCCAGATCGGCGCCGCGATAGCCGCGCGCCCTTCCGATGAAGGCCAGGAACTCCTCCACCCGCATGTCCGGGTAGCAGGGAGCGCCCTCGGGCAGGTAGCCCATGCGCCCCTTGGCGCGCAGGGGATCCAGCGCCACGTTCACGCCGTCCACCCACGCGGATCCTTCCGTGGCCTCCAGGAACCCCGTGATCATGCGCATGGTGGTGGTCTTGCCGGCGCCGTTGGGGCCCAGAAAGCCCAGCACCTCGCCCCGGTGCACCTTCAGGCTGACGCCCCGCACGGCGTGGATGCCGCCGAAGCGCTTGTGCAGGTCTCGGGTCTCGACAAGGGCGGTCATGGGGCGTTCCCGGCTGGGTCGGAGTCTAACGCGGCCGCACGGTGGGACCGGCGGGACGTTCGCGCCCCGTCGATAGGATCGCGTCGAATGCTGGCGGATCTTCGCAAGCTCTGGCTGGGACTGTCCATCATCGTGGCGGCGTCGGTGCTGCTGGTGATGACGGACGCCTCGCGGCGGCCCCGCGCCGCGGCGGGTCCTTCCCAGCGCGTGACCTTGCTCTGCTTCAGCAGCATCCAGCCGGTGGAGGAGGCGGCGGCCTCGTTCCGTGCCCGTCTGGAGCAGCTGACGGGCCCGGGGATGGTGGAGCTTCGCAAGCTGAACGCGGAGGGCGACGTGGCCACCCTTCGCCAGATGGCGGTGGACGCGCTCTCCGCCCGCCCGGACCTGCTGGTCTCCTTCACCACGCCGGCGCTCCAGTCCGTGGTGGCGGCCAATCGCGACGGGATGAAGCACGTCTTCGGCCTGGTGGTGGATCCCTTCATCGCGGGCGTGGGACTGGACCGCGCGCATCCTGCGGACAAGCCTGCGTGGCTCACGGGCATCGCCACGCCGCCGCCGGCGCGGCGCCTGTTCGAGGCCGCGCGCAGCATGAACCCCGCGCTGAAGCGGCTGGGCGTGGTGTGGAATCCCGCGGAGTCCAACTCCGTGGCCGGCGTCACGGCGGGTCGTGAGGCGGCCAAGGCGCTGGGCATCGAGCTGCTGGAGGCCAACGCCACCAGTCCCACCGAGGCGCGCACGGCCGTGGACAGCCTGCTGGCGCGTGGCATCGACGCCTTCTGGATCCTGGCGGACATCAACGCGCAGAACTCGGCGCCCGCGCTCATCGGAGCCTGCCGCCAGCAGAAGGTGCCCGTGATCACCTCGGTGCCGGTGCTGGTGCGGCAGGGCGCCATGCTGGGCGTGGGCGCCGACTACGACGTGCTGGGTCGGCAGTCCGCCGAACTGGCCGCGCGCGTGCTGCAGGGCACCTCGCCCGCCGACATCCCGGTGAGCGAATCGATTCCGGTGCGCGTGGCGGTGGATCCTGGCGAGGTGGCGCACGCCGGCGGCCGATGGGTGCTGCCGGAGACGATCCGAAGCCAGGCGGACGAGGTGATCGGGCACGCACCACCCGAGCGTGCGGCTCCGCAAGCCGCGCCCGACGCGTCCATCGCCGGCGGCGCGCCGTCCGCACCTCGCCGCGTGCTGCTGGGCTACTACGGCGAGAGCCTGCTCACCGAGGAGACGGTGCCTGGCATCCTGGAAGGCCTGCGGGAGGAGGGCTTCGGCGAAGGCACCCTGATGGTGGAGCGTCGCAACGGCCAGTTCGATCTGGCCACCACCGATGCCATCTTCGCGGGCGCCGAGCATGGCGACGCGGAGGTGGTGGTGGCCCTCACCACCAACGCGCTGCAGGCCGCGCTGCGCCGGGTGAAGAGCAAGCCCATCGTGTTCACGGTGGTGGCCAGTCCGTTCCTGGCGGGCGCGGGCCGTTCTCCGGAGGATCACGCGCCCAATCTCACCGGGGTGAGCTCCGTCAGCGACTTCGACGCCATGGTGGACGCCATCCTTCGCGTCTGGCCGGACGCGCGTCGTGTGGGCACCGTGTACACGCCCAGCGAACTCAACAGCGAGTTCCACAAGCATCTCTTTGAACTGGCCCTGAAGCGCCGGGGGATGCAGCTGGTGGCCAAGCCGGCCGACCGCGCCTCCGACATCCCGTCCGCCGCCGACGCGGTCATCGGCGACGGCGTGGACGTGCTGGCGCAGATCAACGACAGCACCACCGCCAGCAGCCTGGGCACCATCCTGCAGGCGGCCACGCGGCGCGGCGTGCCAGGCACCTGCTTCCTGAGCGAGGGACTCAAGCGCGGCGCCGTGCTGGTGGTGGCCCGCGACTACCACGCCATCGGTCGCCAGACGGGCCAGCTGGTGGCGAAGGTGCTCAAGGGCGCCCGGCCCGCCGACCTCCCGATCCAGCCGGCCAGCGAGACGCTGGTGCAGGGCAGCGCGGAGAACGCGGCGCGCTTCGGACGGACGCTGCCGCCGGATCTGCTGGACGGCCGCACGGTGCGCACCACCGGATGGCCCGAGGGCATGTTCGAACCGCTGCCGGGAGGCGCGCGATGAGGATCGACGCACGGCGTGAAGGCCCGTCGGCCTCCCTTTCGCTGGACGGATCGCTGGACGCCACCTGGTGCGGTGAGTTCGAGCGCGTGGTGGACGCGCTGCTGCGCGAGGGGGTGCGTCAGGTGGAGGTGCGTTGCACCCAGCTGGTGTTCGTCAGCAGCGCGGGCATGGGATCGCTGCTTCGCATGCAGAAGTCCGTGCGCGCCGCGGGGGGTGCGCTCCGTCTGACCGGCGTGAACGAGGGATTTCGTCAGACGCTGCGGCTGATGAAGCTGGAATCCATGCTGCTGGCGCCCGACCGCTCGGCCGTCACGGCGATCGAGTCGCTGGAGGTGCCGGGCCTGCGAGCGCGCACCCGCACGCTGGACGGCGGCGGATACCGATGGAGCCGGGTGCGCAGCGTCCCGGCCGGGGAGCACGCCACCCTGTCGCCCGACGAGGTGCTGCTGGGATTCGGCTGTCTGGGACACCGCTCCAGCGAGCAGGCCGGCGAGCTGCTGGGCGTTGGACGCGTGGCGGTGGCGCTTCCGTGCGGGGACGCACAGGCCGACCTGCTGGTGGACGGCGCCGGCAGCCCGGAGGTGACGCTGCTGGACGCGGCACGCATGCACGGGCGTCCGTCGCAGCATGTGCAGTTCGAGGCCGCCGACGATCGTGTGCCACTGGAGGTGCTGCTGCGACTGGCAGTGGAGCGTGTGGGCGGCGCGGCCTGCGTGGTGGTGGCGGGCGAGCTGGACGGGGCGGTGGGCGCCTCCGCGCGTCGCTTCCCGGGAGAGCCGGGGTTCGCGGCTTCGCTGGCCACCGCGGCCGGCGCGCGGAGGTCCCTGCGGTGGATCGGAACGCCCAGCTTCCGTGGCGACCTGATGCTGGTGGCGGCGGTGGCGTCTCCGGCCCAGGACCAGGGGCCGTGGCGGTCGTTCCTCCGTCCGCATGGCGACGGGCTGCTGGCGCACGCGCACGGCGTGGCGTCGTCGTTCCGGCCGCTGCATCTGGAGGAGCCGGATCCTGGCGTGGTGGCGTACGCGGCGCTGGACGGCGCGTCGCTTCGGACGGTGATGCATCTGGTGCGTGACGGCCGACAGGCGCCCGCCGTGCAGACCACGTTCCGCCGAGGCGTCCTGTGGGCGGGGCCGCTGCGGGAGGGAGGCCCGGCATGAGCATCCTGGCGGCAAGCCTGGCCCTGGGACTGGTGCTGAGCGTGCTGGCGCTGGGCGTCTACGTCAGCTTCCGCGTGCTCAACTTCCCCGACATCACGGTGGATGGCTCGTTCGCGCTGGGAGGCGCCACGGCCGCCGCGTGGATCGCCGCGGGCGGCGATCCGTGGACCGGCACGCTGCTGGGCGCGCTGGCGTCGGCCACGGCGGGCGCCTGCACCGGCGCCATCCACGTGCTGGTGGGCGTGAACGGTCTGCTGGCGGGCATCCTGGTGATGACCGGCCTGTACTCGGTGAACCTGCGCGTGATGGGCCGGAGCAACATCCCGCTTCTCGACCTGCCCACGGTGCTGCACGCGCCCGAGGCGTGGCTGCACCGGCGCTTCGGCTCGGACGGCATCCATCTGGCGGGGCAGTCGGTGGCGCAGCCGGACGCAGCGGCGCTGCTGGCCGGTGGACTGGCGGCGGTGGCCGTGCTGTTCCTGCTGCGATGGTTCCTGGCCACCAACCTGGGCGGCGCCATGCGCGCCACGGGCGACAACCCGCGCATGATCCGTGCGCTGGGCGTCCCCACGGGGGCCATGATCGTGTTCGGGCTGGCGCTCTCCAACGCGCTGGCCGGGCTCAGCGGCGCGCTCTTTGCGCAGGTGCTGGGCTTCGCCGACGCCCAGATGGGCATCGGCATCGTGGTGACCGGTCTGGCCAGCGTCATCATCGGCCAGTCGCTGGTGGGCACCGCGGGTCCAGGCGTGACGCTGGCCGCGGTGGTGATGGGCAGCGTCATCTTCCGCCTGCTGGTGGCCATCGCGCTGCGCGTGGGTCTGGACCCCAACGACCTGAAGCTGATCACCGCCGTGTTCGTGCTGGCCGCGCTGGCGCTGCCCAAGCTGCTGGCGCGAAGGAGGTCCCGCCATGCTTGAGGTGCAGGGACTCCGCAAGGTGTTCAATCCCGGCGAGGTGACCGAGGTGCGCGCGCTGGACGGCGTGGACCTGACGGTGCCCGAGGGCAGCTGGACCATGGTGATCGGCGGCAATGGCAGCGGCAAGAGCACGCTGCTCAACGCGGTGGCCGGCAGCTTCCCGCTGGACGCCGGGCGAATCCGCGTGGGCGGCGTGGAGGTCTCCGGGTGGCCCGAGTGGAAGCGGGCGCGTCTGGTGGGGCGGGTGTTCCAGGATCCGTTCGCCGGGACCGCGCCGTCATTGACGGTGGCGGAGAACATGGCGCTGGCGGACCGCCGTGGCCGCTCCCGCGGCCTTGGCTGGCTGCTGCATCGGCGCGATCGGGACCGCTTCCGCCAGACCATCGCCGCGCTGGGCCTGGGGCTGGAGCAGCGGCTGGACCAGCCCATCGGCACCATGAGCGGCGGCCAGCGCCAGAGCATGACGCTGGCCATGGCCACGCTCCGCCCGCCGCGCCTGCTGCTGCTGGACGAGCACACGGCGGCGCTGGATCCAAGGAGCGCCGACCTGGTCATCCAGGCCACGCGTCGGGTGGTGGAGGCGCATCGCCTCACCACGCTCATGGTGACCCACAGCATGACGCAGGCCGCGGAGCTGGGCGACCGTCTGGTGGTGATGCACCGCGGCCGGGTGGAGCGCGTCTACGACGGCGCCCAGAAGCGGCGGCTGCGGCCCGAGACGCTGGTGGAGCTCTTCGCCGAACTGCGGATGCAGGACGACCTGGACGACACGGTGGCCGCCATGCTGGCCGCCGAGTACGCGGAGCCGGTCAGCCCTTCGGCTTCTTGACGGGATTGGTGCGATCGCGCGCGGGGTTCAGCGGCCCCGGATCCACGCCCAGGAACCGCTTGATCAGCGCCGAGCAGACGGCGTCCACGGCTTCGGCCGCGTCGGGGTTGCCCTCGTTGCAGCAGACCATCACGCCGAAGTCCTTGGAGGGCGCCAGCCAGATCTCCGAGAAGTTGACCATGTTGCTGCCCACGTGGTGCAGGGTGCGGCCGCCGGCCCAGTCCCGCTTGGGACGGAACCAGCCGCACGCGTAGCCCATCTGGTCGTCGGGCACCACGCCCGCCAGTTCCTGCAGGTGCGTGAGCGTTCCGGGCGTGAGGAAGGGCGGCGTGGGCTGGTGGCCCAGCTGCACGTTGGCGAACTTGGCCCAGTCGCGGATGCTCATGTGCACGCGGCCGGCCGGCGTGATGGCCTCGGGGTTGTCGGTGAAGGTGGCGCCGCCGTCCAGATGGCCCCACGGCGCGCTGACGGCCTTGCCGTCCCCGGCCGGACCAAAGCCCCCGGTGGTGATGCCCAGCGGCGCAAAGACCTGCTCCTGCACCAGTTCCTCGTAGGGCTTCTTCATCACGGTCTCGGCGATGACGCCCAGGACCGCGTAGCCGGCGTTGCTGTACTGGTACTGGCCCGGCTGCTTGGCGGGCGCGCGCGTGAGCATGGCCTCCACGTACTGCGTGCGCTGCTCCTGGGGCGTGCCCTTGGCGTGCTGCGCCGCCTGCCAGACCTCGCTGGGGCCACGAGCCAGCAGGCCGCCGCGGTGGTGCAGCAGCTGATCCACGGTGACCACCGCCAGGTCCGGATGGATGCCCGCGATCTCGCGACCCAGGGCGTCGGCGATGGTGGTGTCCCAGGTCAGCTTGCCCTGATCCACCAGACGCCCGATGAGCGTGGCCGTGATCGCCTTGGTGCACGTGCCCAGATGGAACGGGTCGTCCAGGGTGACCTGCGTGGGATCCTTCATCTTGCGCACGCCCACGGCGGCGGAACCCACCAGGCGTCCGTCCTTCACCACCGCCGCACTCAGGGCCGGCAGGTTGGAGGCCTTGAGTTCGGCGGTCAGGATGGCCGCGATCTGCGCGTCCGCGTCCACGGCGCCGGCGATGGGGGCGGCGGGCTTGGCCGCGGCCGCGGGATCCTGCGTGGCTGGTGCCGCGGGTGGAGGCGCCGCGGGACCGGGGTTGGAGACCCTGGTGGCGGCGGCCGGCGAGGTGGCCGTGGGCTGCGCCGAGAGCACGCCGATGATCGCGATCAGTCCGCAGGCTCCGGCGATCGACGCAAGGACAAGGGGTCGTGGCATGGTGTGGATTCGTGGCGAGTGGGGCGGCGGGTCGGAGAAAGCCCGGAGATCAGGCGGGCAGCGTACCCGCGTCGCGTTCGGCCAGCAGTTCCTCCAGACTGGCGAAGGCGCGGCGCAGGTGCGGGATGACGATGCTGCCGCCCACCACCAGCGCCACGTTGAGCGCGTCGTGCAGTTCGGCGCGTGACCATCCGGCCTTCACCGCCTGCTCCAGGTGGTAGTCGATGCAGTCGTCGCAGCGGAGCACGGCGCTCGCCACCAGCCCCAGCAGCTCCTTGGTGCGGCCGGGCAGCGCGCCGTCCTCGTAGGTGGCGGCGTCCAGGCGGAAGAAGCGCTTGATGCCCAGGTGGTCGCAGTCGAGCACCAGCTTCTGGCCTTCGGCGCGCTCCTGACGGAACTGCTGGATGGTTCGGCGTGGCATGCGGTGATCCTACGGGGCGTCGGCGCGTACAGTGTCCGCATGCTCGCCCCTCTGGCCGCCGTCTCCTGCCTGCTTGCCGCCGCGCCGGCGCCGCCGCCGGGACCGGCCAAGCCTGCGGAGACATGGACCATTCCGCTGCCGGGCGAGCCGCTGGGCGATCGTCCGGGCGTGACCGGCACCGTGCGCGTGCACCGCGGGATGGCGCCCGCCACACCCAACGGCCTGCAGCCGCGGGACGTCTTCGTGCTGCTGCCTCGCGGCTACGACCAGGTGCTGAAGGCCGACCAGCGCTACCCGGTCCTGTACATGCACGACGGCCAGAACCTCTTCGACCCGTCCACCGCGTTCCTGGGCCGCGAGTGGCATGTGGACGAGACGGTGGACCAGCTGGTGGCGCGCGGATGGATGCCGCCGGTGATCGTGGTGGGCATCTGCAACACGCCGGAGCGCGTGGGGGACTACACGCCGGATGCGGATCCGCAGGAGTCGCGCGGCGACGGCAAGCCGCAGGGCAAGGGAGGCCAGGGCGCGCGCTACGTGGACTGGCTGGCGAACGAGCTGAAGCCCTTCATCGACGCCCACTACCGCACGCAGCGCGGGCCGGAGGCCACCGCCGTCATGGGCAGCAGCCTGGGCGGCATCATTTCGCTGGCCGCGGCGGAGCGACACCCGGCGTCGTTCGGTCGCGTGGCGGCGGTCAGCCCCAGCCTCTGGTGGAACGGCGGGTCGGTGATCGAGCGATGGAAGGCCCGGCCTCCAGCGTTGCAGCGGCTCTGGATCGACATGGGCGATCAGGAGCGCGCCGGTCTCTGCGACGAGCTCCGGCGCTTCGAGAAGGCCGTGCAGCCGGCCTACGGCCCATCCATGCACGCCGAGGTGATTCCCGGCGGTCGACACGACGAGCCCAGCTGGTCGGCCCGACTGCCGCGGATCCTCAAGTTCCTGTTCGCGGAGCGGGATTGGCAGCGGGTGGATCCGCCGGAGCCGGTGCCGGCGCCTTCACCGCCGGCTTCGCCTCCGGCTCCTGCGAACGCTTCGCCGCCCGCAGCGCCGAAGTGACGGCGGGGCGGATGCCTTCGGACCACTGGTCGTAGCCGGCCGGGGAGAAGTGCAGGAAATCCGGCATGACGGCGGGATCGATGTGTCCGTCGGCGTGCACGAAGCCGTCGCCCACGCGCACGAACGTCACGCCCTCCGGCCAGGCCACCTGCGAGAGCGCCTGGTTCACCTGCAGCACCATGCCACGCAGCGGATTCAGCTGCACGCCACGCGGGGGGATGTCCAGCACCAGGACGCGCGCGGCGGGGCACTGGCGATGCAGTTCGTCGGCCACGGCGCGCACACCTCGGATGATGAGCTCGCCGCTGTCACGGCCGGACGCCGCGTTGTTGGTGCCGATCATCAGCACGATCACCTTGGGATCCAGCGGCGTCAACGGCGCCTGCGCCAGGCGCCACAGCAGGTGCTCGGTCCGGTCGCCGCCCACGCCCACCTGCAGCGCACCCAGCGGCGCGTAGTCGCGGGCCCAGATCTCCTTGCCGGCGTCCTCCCAGCCTTGCGTGATGCTGTCTCCGATGAACACCACGTTCACCGGGCCTTTCGCCTCGCGCACGCGGCGCAGCACCTCGTCCTGTCGCGCCTTGGCCCATTCGTCGGTGCGCGGCATGGGATGCAGGCACGCGGGCAGCGCATCCAGGCCCGGTTCCACGGCCATGCCGCCGGCGGGGCGCGGCGGTGATGCGGGGGTGGGGGGCACGGTGTCCGCGGGCCTGGACGATGGCGGTGGCGTGGTGGGCGCCTGCGAGGCGGCCAGCGAGAGCGAGGCGAGCAGAGCGGAAACGACGGTTCGTGGGTGGGTCATCGGGTGATCACCATGCAGGCGTTGAGGGTGTCCTGGGCGTGGTTGCCGCGGGCGAAACTGCTGCGTTCCCAGCGGACATGCAGACCGTGGTCGGCGAAGGAGCGCTCCACCGCCTCAGCGTACGGGTGGCGGCAGGGCTTCTGCCAGCGGGTGGTGGTGGGGTACAGGCGAAGTTCCCGCCCGCAGACGCGCGCCAGTTCCATGGCCGCGGCCAGATGCCATTCCAGCGTGAACGGCGAATTGGGCAGAATGCCACCCGAGTCGGGGTCGCTGTAGGTGAACAGCAGATGCGCGGAGAGCACGGTGTCGAAGGCGCGGTCCGCGAAAGGCAGATGCGGCAGCTGCGCGGCCACGTAGCGGCCGGCGGCCTTGCCCTCCTCGAAGTCGCGGGCGAATCGCACCAGCGCCTGCAGCTTGCTCTGGCCGTACGCCTCCAGGTCGATGTCGGCGAAGCGCGCGCCGCCCGCCTTCATGCGCTCGATGGTGTGATGCACGTCCGCGGTGCCGCGCGCCACCAGCGCCTCCAGCGGCTCGGCGTAGAGCGGGTCCACGCCCGTCACCTGCACGCCGGCGTGTTGGGCCTCCGCCACGAAGGATCCGGGTCCGGATGGGCAGTCCAGCACCCGCCGACCGCGGAGATCCGCCACGCGGAGCGCGAACATGGCCTCGTAGTCGGCGGCCACGCGACCGAAGAACTGCATGGCGTCCAGGGTGAAGAGGGGCTGGGGAGCCGGTGTGGTCATGGACGGGGGGCATTCTCGCCCACGTCGGCAGCTGGTGCGTCACCGTCCAAGGACCTCACCAGAGCCGGGTCCGCACCTTGCACGCGCAGCACCTTCTGTGGCGACGCATGTCCGTGGATCACGCGCACGGCACGCTCAGGCACGCCCAGCGCCTGCGCCACCAGCCGCTCGATGGACGCGTTGGACTTGCCGCCCTCGGGCGGCGCCGCCACGCGCACCTTCAGGCGATCGCCCAGCGGGCCGGCGATGACGTCCCGGCTGGCGCCCGGCACGGCCTTCACGCGAATGACCAGCGCGCCACCCTCCTCGCTGGCCCAGCGGGGAAGGCCACTCACGAACGGAAACGCCGGATGGTGGGAGATCTGTCCATGCTGGTGCCTTTGGGCGTGTGGGTGCGACGCCGGCGGCAGGCTACAGATGAGATGGACCCGCCACTTTCCGCTTTCCCAGGCAATGGGCTGCCCGTAGATTGGTTGGGTCCACACAAGGAGAACATGCACCATGGCTGACACCGCCTGCCCGTCCACCTGCCACGCCTCCGCCGCATGCTGCTGCGACGAGCGCCTCAATCGACTCGAGAAGCGCGTCTGCCGCATCCGCACCTGGCTCCTGATCGCGCTGGGTGTGCTGATCTTCCTGATCGGCATCGCCATCGGCAAGGGCGGCGAGCGTCGCGATGGTCGTCCCGGCCCCGTGCCCGGCCTGGCGCAGCGACGAGCCATGATGCCACGCATGGGGATGCCTCCCATGGGGCCCGGCGCCATGCATGGTCCGATGGGGGGCCACATGGGCCCCGGACCTGGCCCAGGACCCGGACCCGGCGCTGACCGAGGACCGGATGGAGGCCCCGACCGCGATCCGGCCGACGGCCCCCGCGGCAAGCGCGGTCGTCGCGGCGACAAGGACGACTGATTCGTCGCGGGCGCGTCCGCGCCCGGGCCGTCACCGGACGCGAACCGTCAGCGTCCGCATGTCCGCGGGCTTGCTGCCCTTCTCCCACGGTCTGGCCAGCGCAAAGTGCACGGTGACCATGCCGGCATTGGCGGCGTCGAACACGAACACGGTGTTGGCGGGCCCGCCCGGCTTCCCGGGTTCCAGCGGCTCCACGCGCCCCTCGCCGGTCTTCAGGTTGAACTTGGCGTTCAGCACCGCGCCGGCCGCGGCCAGATCGGCGTCGCTCCCCACAAAGGCCCACTGATAGCCGGTGCCTCCGTTGGCCTTGAGCTCCACGCGCAGCTGATCTCCCACGGACATGGTGGTGCTGGTGTTTCGGTCCAGGGCCACCATGTCCACGCCGGGCTGACCCTTTGGCTGACCGTCCACGTCCTCGCGGATCCGGGCCACCAGTCGACGCGCGGGGCTGATGGCGGGGCGACCGGTGACGGTGGTGGGCTGGTCGCCGGACTGGCAGGCGGCCAGCAGGCCGCAGAGGACGAGAGCGCCGAAGGGAATTCTGGAGGTCATCCCTGAAGAGTATCGCCGGTGCGTCCATGATCCGTCTTCCTGTTAGCGTGAGCGCCTCCGTGGGGCAACGCACGCCGTGCGATCGAAAGGATCCCGCCCACCATGAACCACACACGTCGTCTCTCGCTCTCGGTCGCCTCGCTGGTGGCGGCCACCTTCGGCATGCTCGCCTGCGCCGGCCAGGCTCCGCCCGCCGCCGTGCCGCCCGTGCACCGGGCCGGCGAATCCGCCAGCGCCGACCGCACCGCCGCCAAGGCGTTCAAGTTTCCCGCCTGCGAGGCGATCGACGCGGCGGCCCTCATCGGCCCGCCGCCGGAGCCAGGCAGCGCCGCCGACAAGGCCGACCTGGACGTGGTGCTCTTCTGCCAGGAGTCGCGGAACGCCATGAACGAGGAGCAGGCGTGGATCGGCGTGACCATCGACATCGCCTTCTTCAACCGCGCTCTGGGAGCCCGCTACGAACGCGACTGGTATCCCCGGCTCACGGAGCTGGTGAACGACGGGATGAAGGACGCCAAGAAGGTGGCCGACGCCGCCAAGCGCGTCTTCCATCGTCCTCGGCCGTACCAGGCGGATCCGCGCGTGAAGCCGTGCATCCCGCTGGAGGATTCGTTCTCCTACCCCAGCGGTCACGCGCTTCGGGCGTGCGTGATGGCGCACCTGCTGGCCGACCTGGTGCCCGAGCGCGGCGACAAGCTGCTGGACTATGGCCGCCGGTGCGGCATGTCGCGCGTGGTGGGGGGTGTGCACTATCCGGCGGACGTCACCGCATCGTTCAGGCTGGGACAGGCGCTCTCGCAGGCCATCATCACCAGCCCGGAGTGGCAGGCACGCAAGCGCGAGGTGCTTCAGGAAGTTCAGGAACTCAAGGAGAGCGCCACCTGGGGCGGCAACAGGCCGCGGCGTGCGGATCCGATGTGAGGGCGGGGGTGCACCGTCGATCAGCCCGAGGATTCCTGGAAGCTCTTTCGGAACGCCATGGGCTGGGAGATCCGATCGAACGCCTCGCGGGTGCCGCCGGTCCCGATCACGACGATGGTTCCGTAACCCAGCAGCCGGCCCAGCAGCGACTGGTTCACGTTCACGGTCTCGATCTTGGAGAGGTTCATCTCCAGCGTGCGACGGGAGATCATCCCCACCTTGACGATCACGCGCTTGTTGGTGACGGCAAATTCGCTGCTCATCCGCTCGATCAGCGGAAGGATGCCCAGCGTCAGAAGGGACTTCACCGAGATGAAGATGATCCAGTGAAGACGCGCCGCGTGCACCACGCTCTCGCCGCGGAGCAGGTGCGACTGGACGTAGCCGCGCCCTGAAGCCGCCGGGGGAGCCTGAGTCACCCGTTCGGAGGTCGGTGGCGGTGCCGCGGGCGTCGGCTCGAGAGGCGCCGGCGCGGGCACCACGGCCGCCGTCGCCGCGGGTGCCGCATCGAGAGCGCGTGGTGCCGGTGGCGATTCCGGCTGCGGGGTCATTCGAGCACGGATTCGCGCAAGGACCGGAATCGTCTCGCCCGCGTCGGTCAGGAGGAGAAGGTCTCCCTCGGCGCTGCGCATGCAGCGGTGCACCGGCTCAAGGATCCAGAGGGATGGATGCGGGCGATCCGGAAGTTCGATGGACTCGTCTCGGCGCCAGAGACTTCCAGCCTCGTCCAGCGCAAACAGCTCCTCGGATCGCGGCAGGGCGACCAGCTGGACAAAACGTGGACGAGCCGACGTGCGTGTGAGTGCCGGCCTGGAAACCTCGGCTGGGGTCGATTCGGCGCCGGCGGGTGGCCCCGTCCGTCCAGCCTCCAGCGTCGCCGGTTCATCAGGCAGGGGCTGGACGTCCGCTGCTTGCGGCGCCCGCGGTGTGGGGTTGGTGATTCCGGAAGGCGCGGGCGGGTCCGACAGAAAGAGACCACGAACGCTCCCGGCGCGCGTCCACGGCTTGCCCGCGCCCTTGCCGATCAGGTCATCCGGGACCAACTCACCCGCAAGGGCCATGGATCGCAGGGCAGCGGCCGTGAACGGGCCTGTCAATTCCTCGCCGCGCCTGATGAAGTACTCGGAAGCCACGGAATCCTCCAGAAGTCTGGAGTATGCCACGTGCGCCTCAAGCTTGCCGTGCGAGGCTGGATCCCTTCGGCGGGGGGGTCAGGGCCATGTTGGATCCCCCGACCAGCGTCGGAGGTATCCGACGGCGCCGATGCACACTGGCTTGAAGGGCCCTTGGTGACCCGTCACGCCTTCCGCCGTCGCGCCAGCACCGCCGCGCATCCCACCAGCGCCAACGCGCCGGGCGCCGGCACCGTGAAGCCGCTGGTGATGGTGCCCGCGTCCGGACTGCCGGTGGTGCCGGTGCGGATCACGAAGCCGCCGCGCAGCGGGTCGTAGGAGGACCCCTGCGAGCGCTGCAGCGCGTCCGCCAGCGAACACCAGGCTCCGCCGGTCTTCACGGCGGTGTAGACGATGGAGATGCTGGAGGGGCTGGGCACCAGCGAACCGGATGAACTGGCGTCGCCGGCCTGCGCCAGATCGATGGTGTAGATGCGCGAGCCCTGATACGAGCTCCAGCGGCCTGCGATCGAGCTCTCGCCGCTGGCCAGCCAGGTCTGCGAGCCGTTGGAGAGGCTGAAGGTCCAGTTGCCGAACTCGCCGATGGTGGAGGAGGCGGCGGCGTCGCCGTCGAACTCGAACCGGATGGTCCAGGCGTCGGGGGCCAGCCCGGGCGCGGTGAACGCGCCGGAGGCGGAGATGCCCACGCCCTGCATGGAGGTCATGTCGGCCAGCGTGGCGGAAGCGACGGCCAAGGCGGCAAACGCGGGGACGATTGCGCGAAGCATGCGGGTCTCCAGATGTGTTCGTGCGGTCACGAACGAAGGAACGGACAGGCGCCGAACGGGCTTGGCGCGGGAAGCAGTCCATCCACCGCTTCGAGTGACGGGGCACAGATAGCCCAAGCCGGCCGGCAGGCAAGCGGCGGCCGGCGGTTGGGCGACGGAACAGACGGAAAGCGGAACTTACGGACCTTGGGGCGTGGCGTCCGCGTCGTCCATGAACCAGCGCTCGAACTCGATCTCGTCGCGGATCTGGATGCCGTCGTGGCCGTGCAGCGGCAGGTCGGGCACCAGGCGCCGAACCCGGTCCACGATTCCCTTGTGCAGCGCCGCAAAGCGCCAGCCATGTCTCTGGTAGAAGCGGATGGCGCGCGTGTTGTCGTTGGTGGTGGTCAGGTAGATGCGACGGCAGCCGGCGGCGCGTGCGTGCTGCTCAGCGGCGGCCAGGAGCGCGGCGCCGGTGCCGGGCGCGGCGCCACGGCTGCTCAGCGTGATCACCTCGCACTGCCAGCCGCCGGGGTCCATGTTCAGCGTGAGCAGGCCGGCGAACGCGCCGTCCACCTCCGCGACGAATCCGGGCAGGGCGTCGGCCTGATGGCAGCGGCCCAGGGACCAGATGCGTGTGTCGTGCCAGTGGGTGTGCAGTTCGCGACGGATCTCGGGTAGGTAGTGGGGGGAGATCGGGCAGATCAGCGGTGGCATGGCCGCAGCGTAGCGGTGGGTGGGCGCAGGACTTGATTTACGCCTGAATTGGGCGTCTTCATGGCCCACTCTGCCGTACTCCAATCCAGCAGGCTTGGCGCGGCTACGGCGTTCGGGCATATTTGGTGGCAGGCCCACGATCCGGAGCCATCGGACCTTTCGAAATGCACATCGACGCTCGATTCCGAGGCCGCCACTTCTTCGCGCTTGCGCTTGCGGCGGTGGCGTGGCTTGCCAGCGGCGCGTGTGGCCAGGGTGATGTGATCGCTTGGGGCAACAACACTTACGGCCAAGGCGCCATACCTCCGGGACTCTCGGGGGTGGAGCAGATCGCGGCGGGCGAAGAACACGCCGTGGCGCTCAACACCGACGGCACCGTGGTCGCTTGGGGCGTAAACGGGTTCGGCCAGTGCAACGTGCCCAAGGGTCTCTCGGGCGTGAAGCAGATCGCGGCCGGCGGCCACCACACCGCGGCGCTCAAGACCGACGGCACCGTGATCGCTTGGGGCGACAACACCGACGATCAATGCACCGTGCCCGCGGATCTCTCGAGCGTGAAGCAGATCTCGGCGGGCAACTTGCACACCGTGGCGCTCAAGACCGACGGCACCGTGGTCGCTTGGGGCGACAGCGACGGCGTACTCA
>CAZKHO010000028.1:0-22287 GCA_964552505.1 uncultured Bifidobacterium sp.
TGGTCCACGCCGTGGCGCTGAAGTTGGCCAGCACCACCACGTCGTCGCCGGCGCCACCGTTCATCCAGCGGTGCCAGCCCACCAGCTTGTTCGAGTTGTTGAAGTGGAAGACGTTGGTGTTGGGTCCGGTCAGGCCCTTGGTCACGCCCAGGGTGTTCCGGCGCACCGCGATCATGTCCTTGTACATGGCGAAGATGCCCGCGAAGGTGGTCTTCTTGCTCCAGTCCAGAGGATCGCCGTCGGTGAAGTACCCGTCCTCCAGGAATTCCTGCCCCTGGAACATGAAGGGGATGCCCGGGCTGAACAGGGTGACGCCGCCGGCCAGCGTGCTGCGCTTGCGGGCCCAGTAGTCGCCCGGCGTGGTGGGACTGATCGAGCTGGACATGCGCTGCTTGCCGTTGGCCACCTCGTCGTGGCTCTCCACGTAGATGATGCGCTCGGTGTGGTTGCCGTTGTAGGCGTGGGTCACGGCCTCGCGGATCTTGGTCATGTCGCGGCCGCTGTCCCAGGCCTGCTGCACCACGTCGCGGACGTTGTGCACGAACCAATCCCACTGGCTGTCGAAGCCCGCGCCACCCACGCCGGTGGGCTTGCTGATCCAGTCGTTGTCGTCGAAGTCCTCCGCCACGCTCAGCTTGCCCGGGAACTGCGCGTTGATGTCGTCGTTGCACCACTGCAGCATGCCCCATGCGTAGGGCAGGTCCTGTCCGTACTGGTCGGTGCGGCGGATGTACTTGGTGCCGTCCCAGCGCAGGCCGTCCATGCGGAACTCGCTCAGCCACATCAGGGCGTTGTCGTGGATGTACTGGCGGACCTCCGCGCGGCCGTAGTCGGGACGGGTGTTGCCCCAGGGGGTGGTGGCCTGCGTGGCGTTGTTGTAGAAGAAGATGCCGCCCAGGTTGTTCTGGCTCCACCCGTCGTACTGCCACATGTCCATGTCGGTGGGGCCGATGTGGTTGTAGACCACGTCGTTCAGCACGGCGATGCCGCGTGCGTGCGCCGCGTCCACGAAGCGCTTCAGGTCGTCCGGGGTGCCGTAGGCGCTCTCCACGCTGAACGGGTAGCTGGGGTTGTAGCCCCAGCTCAGGTCGCCGGGAAACTCGTTGATGGGCATCAGGCTGACGCAGTTGACGCCCAGTTCCTGCAGATGATCCAGCTTGTCGATGCAGTTCAGGAACGTGGCCGGCGGACTGCCGCTGGCCGAGGTGCCGAAGGTGCCGATGTGCATCTCGTAGATGACCAGCTCGTTCCAGTTGGCGATGGAGAAGCTTGGCGTCTGCCAGGCGTACGCGTTCGGGTCGTACACCACGCTGTTGCCCACGCTGTTGGTGAGATCGCGCGCCCACGGATCGTTCTTGAGGCGGTACGAGTTGTTGTACTTGATGGCGAACTTGTATTGCGCGCCCGGCAGCACGTTGGGGACGTCGCCCGACCAGTACCCGTTGCCTTCGGGGGAGAGCTGCCAGGCGGTGGTGCTGAAGAAGGTGCTGGCCAGCGCGGCGCTCACGGCCTGCGCGTTGGGCGCCCAGGTTCGGAACGTCACGCCGCGGGTGGCGCCCGACACGTACGGAATGGCGCCGATGCCGGGACGCGTGGACACCGGCAGCACCACGGCCAGCGCGCAGGTGGCCATGCACCAGGCGCACAGGATGGCGACGCACTGCAACGGACGGGAGCGGGGGGCTCGGGCCGCAGGGGTCATCGGAATCGGATCTCCCAAGTCAAGGTTCGGGGTTCGGTGACGCACGGCATTCTGCACCGAGGACACCACAGGGGAAGCGAAAGGATCGATGTTTCCGGCGATCCTAGACAACTGTTCCGGGATCAGGCCACCTCAAGGGCGGATAAATCCGCGGATCGAGGTTTGCCCGTCCCAGTCCACCGCCGACCCCGCCAAGGCTCACTTGATCAGGCCGGGCAGGGCCAGATCGCGCAGTCCCTGCAGGTCGCCCAGCGTCTCCTTGGTGAAATCGGCATAGCCGTTCACGGGATCGGACTGGATGGCGCCGTCCTGCAGCTTCTTGGTCTTCACCTCGTAGCCGCCTGTGCTGCCGTCGCAGAAGGCCAGGTTGATCTGCTTGGCGGGCACCACGAAGGTGGCCGGCACGTCGAACCATCGGCACTGCACCTCGGGATTGGGATTCACGCAGAAGCCGTTGAAGTTCCATCCGGGGCAGGTGGCGGTCCGCTTGTAGGGATCGTTGTCCGGCATGTAGAGGAAGGTGTTGGCCGGCTGCTGGATGCGGCTCAGCGTGCGGGTGTCGAAGGACAGGCTGCAGGAGTCCGGGTACTTGGTGCCGCCCTTGAACTTGTCCAGCATGGGGTAGTAGTCGTCGCAGTAGAGCACGCCCACCCACGCGTTCTGCGAGAAGGAGCGGATGCGCGTGGTGTTGTCGAAGGCGCTCAGATACGCCGCCGCGCCGTCCACGTAGGGAAACAGCGATCCGCGCTCCAGGGCCAGCGGAGTCTCGCGACAGCCGCCCGTGGCGCCGGTGGTGTCCAGCGATCCCGGGCACGCCGCCTGGTCGGCGCAGACCCAGCCGCGATAGGTGTTGGCCGCATCCTCGCGGACCGCGGCGCTGGTGCAGTCCTTGGGCATGGTGCTCCAGCCTGCGGGCGTGTCGGTCCGGGGGCTGGGAAGCCGACCCTTGTTGCTGCTGGCGTAGTTGTTGGCGCCCTGGGCCAGCGACCGCAGGCGTGCGCGGTCCTGCGTGTTCCGGCCCGAGCGCTGCACCCCGCCCACCACCACGATGAGCAGGCCGGCGAGCAGCGCGATGATGGCCACCACCACCAGCAGTTCGACCAGGGTGAAGGCGCGGCGACGGATGGGGAGGTTCATCGTGGAATTCTCCGGATCTTCACGGGCGAGGGTTGCGCGCGGGGCGGCGCTTCCCGGCGATTGGCGCCGCCACGCGGCGGACTCAGTGGCCGAACAGGTTCTTGGTGGCGAACATGCCCTTGCTCTCGAAGAACGCAAGGGCCTCGTCCACGCTGCGGAAGATCTTGGTGGCGGTCTCGGTGATGAACGGGCTGGGGTTCTTCCTGGGCTTCCAGACCACGTACACCTCCTTGGCGTGCTCCCACGCGTGCTGGAGCTCGCGTTCCACGCCGCTGGACAGCCCGGGGATGCCGCCCGGAAGTTCCGGCACCAGGCTGACGATCATGTCGCTCTGGTCGATGAGCCGGAAGTCGCGCATGTAGATCTGGCCGTCCACGTCGCCGGCGATGTCGAGCACCTGCTTCACGCTCACGCGCAGCGGGGCGGCGTCGCGGCGGCCGCCGAAGCTGTGGGCCTTCACCTCGATGAAGTCCTTGCCCTCGCGCGCCGCGGCGATGGCGTTGTCCAGCAGCAGCTTCTCGTCCACGTCGCCTGGATCGAAGGTGATGAAGTGCCTGGCCAGCTCGGCGCGGAAGTGGTCGATCTCGGCCAGCACGTCCGGCATGTCCACCACGTGGCTCATGGGGAAGCTGGGGTAGACCTTGCGCATCTCGGGGCGCGTGATCAGGCGCAGCGCGGTCTCGGTGGTGTCCTGCTGACGGCCGCGGCTCAGGATGTAGAAGCCGCCCTTGCAGCCGATGGCCTGCGCCACCAGCTCGCTGGCCAGGATCTCCTCCTCGCGCCACACCATGCAGTCCTTGAGCGTGGCGTCGATGTCGTGCTCGGCGTGCAGCCGATGATGCACCACCTCCACGTTGTCCACCAGGCACACGAACATGTCGGGCTTGAGGCGGCGGAGCAGGTCGAAGTCGAACGCCGCGAACAGGCCGTGCCGCCAGCGGAACGTGGCGTGCGTGTTCACGATGACGTTCGGATGGTCCTCGGCGGGACTGGTGGCGCCGATGATGTCCTTGAAGGCCGCGCGCCGCAGGCTGGCCAGGCGGCTGATGGGCAGGTCCAGGATGCGGCCGGGGCGCACGTCGGGCGCCTCGGCGTACATCAGGTCACCCACGTTGAAGAGCTCGATGCGGTCGCCCCGTTCGCCGGCCAGATCGGCCACGGCCTTGAGATAGGGCTTCTTGTCCACGCCGACCTGTCCGGTGACGACTGCGCGCATGGACCGAAGTGTAGCGGAAATGTGCGGGATTCCCGCGCGACGATGCGGTTGGGCTCAGTGCGCCGCCAGCAGCGCCACCACATGCACCTCGATGGCGCGGCCCTCGCCCACGGCGTCCACCTTCTCGTGGGTCTTGCCCTTGAGGTTCACCGCGGACTCCGGGCATCCCAGCAGGCGCGCCAGGTTGGCGCGCATGGCGGCCTTCACCGGCCCGATCTTGGGCCGCTCGCAGATCACGGTGGCGTCGAGGTTGCCGATGGCCAGGCCCCGCGCGCGCATGCGCCTCACCGCCTCCTGCAGGAACAGCGCGCTGTCCTGCCCGTCCCACCGCGGATCGGTGTCGGCGAAGAGCTGCCCGATGTCGGGCTCTCCCAGCGCGCCCAGGATGGCGTCGGTCACCGCGTGCAGCAGCGCGTCGCCGTCGGAGTGTCCCACGGGTCCGCGGTCATGCGGCACGTGGACGCCGCCCAGCACGAACGGGCGGCCGGCGCCGTCCGGCGCGAGCGGTTCCAGTCGATGCAGGTCGTAGCCGTGGCCGATGCGCACGGCTCAGTGGTCGTACTGCTTCTTGCCCGCGTCGGGGATGGGCGTGCCTTGGCCGTTGGCCGGAGGCGGGCGATCCGCCGACTGGTCCGTGCGCAGGCGCACCGCGGGATCGGGCTCGGGCCACACGGGGCCGCGGCGGATCTCCACGTCGATGCGGCGGCAGCTGGCCGGCGGGCAGGTGATCTGGTTGTCCAGATGGCCCGTGTTCACGCCGTTGTCCCACACCGCGTAGACCATGCGGTCCGGCGTGTAGACGGGATCGTCGCCGCCACCTTCCAGGAAGTTGAGCGTGAGCTGCTTGCCGGGCGGCAGTTCCATCTTGAAGAACGCCTCCTCGGTGCGCGTGTCGACCACGCTGACCGTCTTCGGCTGCATGCTGGTGCTCTGGTAGACGCGACCGCGGCCCGAGCCTGGCATGAAGCCACCGTCGGGGCCGTAGCAGGCGGCCAGCAGCGTGAGCGGAAGGACGAGCGCGAGAAGGAACCGACCCTGCCTCATGGGCGGGCATGCTATCGCGAGCGGGCCAGTGCCGCGAATCGGCGACCGCGGTCCTCGTAGTTCTCGAACTGGTCCCAGCTGGCGCAGCCCGGCGAGAGCAGGACCACGTCGCCAGGGCGAAGGGCGCTGCGGATGCGGCGCACCGCCTCGTCCAGCGTGCCGCACTCCAGTCCGCCGCCCGCGGCCACGTCCTTGGCGGTCTCGCCGATGGCGTACAGGCCGGCCAGCGTGCGCGCCAGTCCCGCCACCGGTCGCAGGTCCGACCCCTTGCTCCGCCCGCCGGCGATCAGATGCAGACGGCCGGGTTCCGGGAAGCTGGACACCGCCAGCAGCGTGGCCTCCGGCGTGGTGGCCTTGCTGTCGTCGAACCAGCGGATGCCGTCGGCCTGATGCACCAGCGCCAGTCGGTGGGGCAGTCCATGGAAGGTGGCGAGCCTGGCGGCCAGGGCCTGAAGGTCGGGCGTCTCTCCATCCTGGCGCAGCGCCGCCGCCGCCACCTGCAGTGCCAGTCGCGCGTTGCGCCGGTTGTGCACGCCCGGGAGCGGGCAGGTGTCCACCAGGCCGGCGTCCCCTTCGATGAAAGGGTCCAGTCGCGCATCCGCCCACCAGCGTCCGGGTGCCAGCGCCGAAAAACGCGTGGCGCCGGCGGCATCGTCCAGCTCGAAGCGCGTCAGGAAGGCCGCCTGCCCGGGGCCTCGGATGAACGACTTGCTGCGGCTGTAGTGCGCCGCGTCGCCGTGCCAGTCCAGATGGTTGTCCGAAAGATTGGTGAGGACGCCGATGCGCGGCGTCCGCGCCGGTCCGCCGGATTCCGGCCCCAGCCACCAGAGCATGAAGCTGCTCAGTTCCAGCACCAGCCAGTCGCGCGGCCCCAGCACGGGTGGATTGGCCAGCAGGCTGCCGCCGATGTTGCCGGCCAGCGTGGCGTGGCGACCCTGGCCGTCCAGCAGGTGCGCGATCATGGCGCTGGTGGTGCTCTTGCCGGCGCTGCCGGTGACGCCGATCACGCGCTGGGGTGGAAGTCCGTCCAGCGCCAGCCGCATCTCGGTGGTGATCACGGCACCCCCCTCGCGTGCCGCCTGCAGCAGCGGGTTGTTCCACGGGCACTTCACCGCGGGATTCGCCACCACCACGTCCGCGGCGCGGAAGTCGGCCGGATCATGTCCGCCCAGGCGAAGCTTCACGCGGCCGTCCGAGAGCAGCGGCGCCAGCGCCTCCAGGGAGGCGGACAGCTTGTCCGCAGTCGAAAGGTCCGTGACCAGCACTTCTGCGGCGCCCGCCTGCACCAGCGCCCGCGTCACGCCAAGACCTCCGCCGAAGGCGCCCAGACCCATCACCAGGCACCGCCGTCCGCGGGCCAGCCGCTGCAGCGCGTCGTTCATCGGGTGGGCGTGATGGCCGAGATGGGCTTGGCGCGGAGGCCCGTGCCCAGCAGGTCCTCGGCGTAGTTGGTGGCGGCCTTGCGCTCGGTGATGGGGCCCTGCGCGTCGCCGCGCAGGAACTGGCGGATCAGGCGATCGTCCTCGGAGAGGCGGGTGGCGTCCGCCTCGGAGGTCTTGCGCAGGGCGTCGAACGACTCGCGCGTGTCCACGCGCAGCACGCGGCCCTTGTCCAGCATGACCATGCGGTCGGCGATGGTGAACGCGCTGTCCATCTCGTGCGTCACCACCACGCTGGTGACGCCCAGCTTGCGCGTCAGGTCCAGGATGAGCTGGTCGATCTCGGCGCTGGTCACCGGATCCAGGCCCGCGCTCGGCTCGTCGTAGAAGAGGATCTTGGGATCCAGCGCCAGCGCGCGGGCCAGGCCCGCGCGCTTCTTCATGCCGCCCGAGATCTGGCTGGGGTACTTGTCGGCGTGCTCGCGCAGTCCCACCTGCTCCAGCTTGATCTTCACCATGATGTCGATGGTGTGGCCGTCCAGCTCGGTGTGCTCCCGCAGCGGCAGCGAGACGTTCTCGGCGATGGTCATGCTGTTGAAGAGCGCGCCCGACTGGAACAGGATCCCGAAGTAGCCGCGCACCTTGTCCAGCCCCGCGTCGTCCAGGCCGCTGAGCTCCTGACCGAAGAGCTTGATGGAACCGGAGGTGGGCTGCAGGCTTCCGATGAGGTGGCGGAGCAGCGTGCTCTTGCCGCATCCCGAGCCGCCCATGATCACCATGGTCTCGCCCTGATGCACGTCCATGGTGATGCCTGCGAGCACGGTCTGCGTGCCGAACACGCGGACCAGGTCTCGCACCTCGATGGCGGCTGTCATGGGGTCAGCGTAGCGCGGACGGCGCAGGTGGAGAAGGCGCGGCCGGCGGCACAGGCCGTGCGGCGGGATGGGGCGCGGGATCCGGGGACGCCGGCGGAGGCGGCGGCTCGCCGGGCGGCAGGATCAGATCGCCTCGTTCGGGGTCCATGAGGCGGAGGGAACGCCACCGCATCACGCCCTGTCCGGAGCGCTCGTCGAAGAGTTCGAGTCCCAGATCGGCCTCCAGCGTGGCTTGCTCGAAGTGAACGGTGGCCGGAATGGAGACCACGGCCTTGCCCGCGGGCGGCTTCAACGGCAGCGGCCTGCGGGTGCTGGACTCGGCCGAGCGCAGGTTTCCGTAGCGGTCGTGCACCGCCTTCGCGAACGCCTGGAGTGCGGCCCGGTCCATCAGGGCCACCGTCCCGGTCCACTGCTCGCGGATCCGGACCGGATCGGCCGAGGTCAGGGCCTGCAGCGGCGGCTCGGGCCCACGGAGCACCACGCCAAGTCCGCTCTGCCACAGGAGCACGCTCATGACCAGCGCACTGACGGCACCCGCGGCGATGGCGGTCCATGCGAGCCATCGCCCGCGGATGCCCGCGTCCGCCCGCATCTGCCAGAGCGCCACGGCGCCTGTGATGCAGGCCAGGAGGGACATGGGGGGGCAGCAGAGAGGCACCGCGAACATGGCCGCCAGCACGGCGGTGCGGCTCATGGGGCCCGGGGCGGGGGGTGCGTGGTCCGGATCGGGCTGGTTCATGGAGGGGAAGGTGACGGCGGCGTGGTGGGCGGCTCCGATCCGCGCACCACTGCGGAGGAGCCGTCCGGCATGGTGATGTCCAGCTCAAGGACGTGGGCCGAGGGCAGCCACGAGACCTTGATCTCCTCCTCCGTGGCCGGAACCCACTGGAGCTTGGCGGATCCGGTGGCGGATCCCTTCTCGAACTTCAGCACCAGCGCCATGGTCACCGTGGGCGCCAGTGGGGACCCGGCGATGCTCTCGTGCACCTTGGAGACCGACTGCAGTTCCCCAAGGGTCCCGCGGACCTTTGCGGCGAAGGCGGCCACTGCGGCGGCGTCCGGCTCGGTCCCGGAGATCGCCGGCGCCTGGGTCGATTCGGCAGGCACGGGACCGTGTCCCTGGATCACGGCGGTGATGGCCGCCATGGATCGTCGATCCATGGACGGAGCGATCCACTCGGACGCCAGGTAGGTGAACAGCATCTGCAGCGCGACGGCCCCCACGGCCACGCACAGGGCCGCGGTGGCAAGGCGCGCGGGCTGGCCTTCCTTGCGACGACGCCCGCGGACGCTCCATGCCAGCACGCCGGCCAGCAGCGACATCCACCATTGGCAGGAAAGCAGGGCCAGGACGGCCAGCGTCAGCGTGCCGATGCTTCGCCAGTCGGGATCGGCGCCCGCCGCGGACGGCGGTGGCGGCGGTGGTGGCGGGGAGGCGTCGCGGACCTGCGGCACGGGGCGGACAGCATAGGGCGGAAACCAAAAGCCCCTTGCGTCCGGGTGGACGCAAGGGGCTGAAGAGTGTGGAAACGGGAGGCCGAAACTCAGGCCTTGCGACGACGGCCCAGGAGGCCGGCGGCGCCGAGGAGGACTGCAGCGCCGGGCGTGGGCACGGCGAAGTTGAAGAAGTTGCTCACCTTGTAGCTGGCGGTGGCGGCGCCGGTGAAGGTGGTGCCGGTCTCGTTGGCGGTGCCGTTCTTGCCCACCATGTTGAACTGCGCGTTCATGGTGATCACTTCGCTGGCGCTCTTGCCGGTCACGTCGATGGCGAAGCGACCGATCATGTAGAAGTAGTTGCCGGTGGAGTCGATGGTGCTGCCGGTGGTGGCCGCCGAGAAGGTGGCCGAACCGGTGGCCGCAGTGCGGCCGTTCTGCATCTGTCCCTTCAGCTTGGTGATGTCACCGCTCTTGTCCAGGTCGGTGTAGTTGAAGACCGCGGCCCAGGCGTCGCTGTACAGGCCCACGCGGGCGAACGGAACCTCGGAGGTGGACGCCGAGCTGTACGGGTTGGCGCCGAGCGGGCTCAGCCACGCCACGCCGCCGCCGTTGTTGATGTAGTTGGAGTTGGCCGCGCCGTACTGGTTGAAGTCCGCGCTGCCCTGGAAGTTGGCGGCGTCGTAGGACTTCAGGGTGCCGGCACGGTTGGTGACGCTGGCGTTCTGCTTGCGCTGGCCGCAGGCCACGAAGCTGTCCCACGCCTCGCCGCCACCGTAGGTGGGGGCCCAGGCGCTGTTGCCGGCCTGCACGAAGATGTCGCTGGTGATGGTGCCGGCGGTGATCTTGCCGCTGGCGTCGCGGGTGAGGCCGGTGCCGGTGGCGCTGCTGGTGGCGAACACCACGGAGTGACCCGAGGTGCCGTTGAGGCCGCTGACCGAGCTCATGACGTCGCCCAGGTTGGTGCCCTTCACGTAGATGTCGAGCACGGAGTAGAACTTGGCGGAGGCGCCGGCGCCGTCCTTCACGATGTAGGTGTCGGCAGTCAGCGTGGAGCTGACGGTGGCGAACGCGGAAGCGGCCACACCGATCGCAGACGCAGCAACGAGATAGTTCTTCATCTCTTTCCCTTTCCCTCTCTTCAGGAGGATCTAGTTGTTGACGAGTCGTTTCTCCCTCTCAACCTGCCGGACACTCTGCCGGCGGGCCAGTGACTCGTCGAGTGACACTCCGAACGATGGCTTCTGCGGGTTGCGTGGAAAGCGTGTGAAGTCGAAAAACCGCGGTTTCGGAGGCGGCAGACCGACCGGTGCAGCCCCTGAAGCCAAAAATGGCGTTTTAGAACAGATAAGACTGTTATTATAAGACAATCAGGAAGTGGCGCTCGCGGGCACTTCCTGCACCGATCCGTGCAGCAGCAGCGCCGACGCGTGCTCGATGCGCGCATGCACCACGGTTCCCACCATCGCCGAAGCGTCCATGCCCGCAGGTGCATCCATCGCCACGATGAGGTCGCCGGGCGTTCGCCCGCGCAGCGCCTTGCGTGCAGGAGCTGCGCCGCGGGCTTCCCAGCGAAGTTCCACCTGACCGGCGGCGCGTGGAGCCGGCGCGGCCTCCGCGTAGCACTCCTCCACCAGCACGGGCACCGTGCGTCCCGTCCACGACGCATGCACGCGCGCGCTGGTCTCCGACTGCAGCGCCAGCAGCGTGTTGTTGCGCAGGCGCTTGACCTCGTCGGGCACGTCGTCGGGGAAGCGGTCGATGGCGATGGTGCCGGGCCGCGGCGAGTACTTGAAGATGAAGTTGTTCTTGAACGGCAGCGTGCGCACCAGGTCGCAGGTGGCCTGGAAGTCCGCGTCGGTCTCGCCGGGGAATCCCACGATGATGTCGCCGGCCAGCGTGGCGTCGGGCAGCACCTGGAACACCTCGGCCACGAACGCCTCGTACTGCGCGCGCGTGTAGCCGCGGTTCATCAGGCCCAGGATGCGGTCGCTGCCCGACTGCGCCGGGGCGTGCAGGTAGCGGCAGATGCGCGGGCAGTCGCGCATCACCTCCAGGATGTCGCGGCCGAAGTCACGCGGATAGCTGGTCACGAAGCGCAGCCGCTGGATGCCGGGCACTTCGTCATGGATGCGCTGCAGCAGCCGCGCGAAGGTGGTGATGCGCTTGCCCTGCGGAACCGGGCTGCGGAACGCCTGCAGGCCGGGGCCCACCTGGGGCGCCTCGCGGCCCCCCACGGTGACCGCCAGACCGTGCTCGTAGCGGTAGTGGTTCACGGTCTGGCCGAGCAGCGTGACCTCGATGGCGCCCGCGTCGGCCAGCCGCTTGCACTCGTCGATGACGTGGTCGGGCGGGCGGTGGACCTCGGCGCCACGCGTGTAGGGCACCACGCAGTAGGTGCAGAACTTGTTGCAGCCGCGGGTGATGCGAACCTGCGCGCTGTGGCGGCGGCGCCCTTCGGCGTCCGGGTCGAAGGCGCGGCTGAGGTCCAGCGTCTCCAGGTCGTCCTGCACGGCGCTCAGCACGGCGCTCCGTCGGGTGCGGTTGCCGGCCAGCGCCACGCGCTCGGCCTGGCTGGCGGCCTCGCTTCGGCGGGCCGCGTCCAGCAGGGCGGGCAGCCGGTCCAGTTCGCCGGGGCCGCAGAGCACGTCCACCTGCGGGTAGCGGCGCAGCATGTCCAGGCCGTCGCGCTCGGCCATGCAGCCCAGCACGCCCAGCAGCACCCGCTCGCCGGCGGCCTTGCGCTTTCCCACCAGGCCGATGCGGCTGTAGGCCTTGCTTTCCGCGTGCTCGCGCACCGAGCAGGTGTTGAACAGCACCACCTCGGCCCGGTCCGGATCGTCCACGAAGGCGTAACCCATGCGGGCCAGCTGGCCCCGGACCAGCTCCGAGTCCAGCTCGTTCATCTGGCAGCCGAAGGTCTCGAGATAGACGGGGACGCCGGGCATGAGGGAGGGGCGAGTCTACGGCGGACCGCGATCCGGCCTGTCCGGTTTTGGCCCATCCGGGCCGGTCCGGCCGATGAAAGGGCCTCATGCGCCCTGGCCAAGGACTGCTGTTCATCGTGCTCGCCCTGCTGGTGACCGGGACGGTGCTGGTCAACAGCGCCGGCCTCACCAACGCGGGTGGCCCCGGCACCACCGTGCAGGACCTGATGTTTGGGCGCAACAGCCTGTTCCTGCTGGCCGCGGTGGCGGCGCTGCTGGTGGGAACGCGCATGCCCGTGGAGGCCATCTTCACGCGTCGCGGCTGGGCCAGCCCCATTCCCTGGCTGCTGGGCGCCATCTTCGTGGGACTGCTTCTGGTGCACGTGCCTGGCATCGGCAAGGAAGTGAACGGCGCCAAGCGCTGGATCGGTCTGGGGCCGCTGAGCTTCCAGCCCAGCGAGATCGCCAAGTGGGGGGTGCCTCTGATGGTGGCGTGGCACTGCTGCCGCAAGGCCGGAGACCTTGGGAGCTTCAAGAAGGGCTTCCTTCCGCCCTTTGCGCTGGTGAGCGTGATCTCCGGGCTGGTGGCTCTGGAGGACCTTGGCACCGCGGTGCTGATCATGCTGGTGTCGCTGGCCATGCTGGTGGCCGCAGGCGTGCGCTGGTGGCACGTGGGCATGCTGCTGCCGGCCGCAGGAGCGGCGTTCGTGGGTCTGGTGGTGACCAGCCCGTACCGCATGAACCGCATCCTGGCGTACATGGATCCGTACGCGGACGCGCAGGGCAAGGGCTATCACGTGATCCAGAGCATGGCGGCCATCTCGGGGGGCGGCCTGCCAGGGCGCGGTCTGGGCAACGGCATCCAGAAGTTTGGATACCTGCCGGAGGCCACCACCGACTTCATCTACTCGATCGCGTGCGAAGAGCTGGGCATCGGGGGCGCCGTGGGCATCCTGATCCTCTTCGCGCTGCTGGCCTGGAGCGGTCTGGCGGTGGCCAACGCGTCGGCGCGTGCGCGCGGATCGGACGGCGCGCGGCTGGTGCCGCTGACCACCAACTTCGAGTCGCTGGTGGCGCTGGGCTTCACGCTCACCGTCACGGTGCAGGCGCTGATCAACGTGGCGGTGGTGACCGGGCTGGCGCCCACCAAGGGCATCGCGCTGCCGCTGATCTCCCGAGGCGGCACCGGCTGGATCCTGACCGCCTTCAGCCTGGGCATGGTGGCCGCCATCGCGCGCGCCAGCGAAGCCCGTCGCAGGCAGCTGGAGGCGGCGGGCGCCATCGAGCCGGACGAGGAACCCTCGGCGGCCCAGCCGGCCTGATCGCATGTCGATGGAGGCCACCAATGCGGGGGCCTGCATCGCCTTCGCGGGCGGCGGCTCCGGCGGGCACCTGAGCCCGGGTCTGGCCATGGCGGAACGGCTGATGTCGCTGGGCGGCGGCGTGGGATCGCTCTTCCTCTGCAGCGATCGGCCGGTGGACGCGCTCATGCTGGGCGAGGCCGGTGCGCGGTTCCTGCCCATGCCCGCGCGGCCACCTTCGCTCCACCCGCTGAAGCTGCTGCGATTCCTGAGGTCATGGAGGGCCACGCGTGCCGCCGCCGGAGGTGCCATGCGTGAGGCGAACGTGCGCCACGTGGTGAGCCTGGGAGGCTTCGTCTCCGCGCCGGTGGTTCGGCAGGCCCGTGCAATGGGCGTGCCCGTGACGCTGCTCAACCTGGACGCCACGCCGGGCCGCGCCAACCGCTCGGTGGCCAGGTGGGCCACACAGGTCTGGAGCGCGGTGCCTGCCAAGGGGCTGCCGCGCTGGGATGGGCGCGTGATCGGCTTCCCCGTGCGCCGAAGCGCGATCGCGCCGGGCGAGGCCGCGGCGTGCCGGGCGCAGCTGGGCCTGCAGCCCACGCTGCAGACGCTGCTGGTGACGGGCGCGTCGCAGGGGGCCACCAGCCTGAACCGTTTCGTGCCTCACTTCGCCGGGCAGCGCGCGGGGCTGCTGGCGGGCTGGCAGGTGCTGCATCTGGCCGGCAGCCTGCCGGAGGGCCAGCTGTCCGCGCTGCGCGAGGCCTACCGCGCGGCGGGCGTGGCGGCGGTGGTGATGCCGTTTCTGCACCGCATGGGCCTGGCGTGGGGCGCCGCCGACGTGGCGCTCACGCGCGCCGGCGCCAACAGCGTGGCCGAGGCCGAGCTCAACCGCGTGCCGTGCCTCTTCGTGCCGTATCCGTACCACCGCGACCTGCACCAGCGCGAGAACGCCAGACATCTGGTGGAAGCGGGGGCCGCCGCCATCGCGCTGGACGCCATCGAGCCGGAGGCGAACATGCCGGTGATGGGCCGGCTGCTGGAGAGCCTGCTCACGGACGGGCCGGCCCGCGACCGCATGCACGCCGCACTGACGGCGCTGCCTCGGGTGGACGCGGCCGAGACCGTGGCCCGGCGGCTGGTGGACGCGGTCCGGGCGGGTTGACCGCGGCCGTGGCGAGCGCCCTGCGTACCATCGCGGTCCTGTGAGGCACTCCCCGCTGGAAGATCGCTTTGAACGCTCGGTGCAGGCCCAGGCCGGCCGCCTGCAGGCGGCGGTGAACGCGGCGGCGCGTCCCGGGCTTGCCGAGACGGCGCCGCTGAAGCCCGCGGTGGCCTGGATCGCCTACGGGCCGGACAGCGCCGAGGCGTGCGTGCGCATCGCGGCGGACCTGGGATCGCCGGCGGCCGAGTACGCAGCCATCCGTCGGGGCGTGGGCGTGATGGACGGCGTGCATCGCGGAACCCTTCGCGTGACGGGCGCCGACCGCGTGGCCTTCCTGCAGCGCATGGTCACCCAGGACCTCAAGGGCCTCTCGGCCGGCGGGGTGCGCGAGAGCTTCTGGCTGAACCGCAAGGGTCGCGTGCAGGCCGACCTGCTGATGGCCGAGTTTGGCGACGCGATGCTTGTGGACGTGGACCGGTTCGCGGCTGCGCAGGCGGCCACCGAGCTGCAGGGGTTCCTGTTCAGCGAGGACGTGCGCCTGGAGGACGCCACGGACGCCTGGGGCCGCATCGCCCTGCACGGCGCGGCGGCGCTGCAGCTGCTGCGCCTGCTGGGGCTGCCGGAGGGCGCGCTGGAGGCGGATCTTTCGTGCGCGGTGTTCGACGGGCCCGCCGGTGCGGTGCATGCGGTGCGGCGCGATCAGGCGGGCGTGCCGGGCGTGGAGCTGCTGGTTCCGCTCGAGCGCACGACGGCGCTCTTTGACGCGGTGATGGCCGCGGGCGAGCCCATGCCCCAGCCCGTGCGTCCGGTGGGCTGGCACGCGTGGAATGTGGCGCGCGTGGAAGCGGGCACGCCGCTCTTCCTGGTGGACTTCGGCCGGGAGGCGCTGCCGCACGAGACGGGCCTGCTTTCGCGACGCGTGAACTTCCGCAAGGGCTGCTACCTGGGTCAGGAAGTGGTGGCGCGGATGGAGAGTCTGGGCAAGCCCAAGCAGCGGCTGGTGGCGGTTCGCATGCAGGAGGACCGGCTGCCGGTCTGCGGCGCCGAGGTGCATCAGGCCGCGGAGGCGGGCGAGGTGATCGGCCGGATCACCAGCAGTGCGCCGGCGCCCATGCTGGGCAGCGCGTGCGTGGCCTTTGCCATGCTCCGGTACGCCTTCGGAGAGCCCGGCACGCTGGTGCGTGTGGCGGCCGAAGGGGACTGGGCCACGGGTCTGGTGCAGCCGCAGCTCCGGTTCCTGCCGGGAGGCGCCGCGTGAACGGCATGAAGCTGGAGCCGGAGTTCGTGCTGTTCGTGGCGGCGGGCGTGCTCACCATGGCGGTGGTCGTGGTGGTGTGGCTGCTGCTGCGGCACGCCTTCCGCGAGGACCGCGCGCAGCGGGAGCGGGAGCGTGCGGGAAGGGAGGGTCCGTGAGCGGCCGCCGCCTTGTGCGCGTGACGGAGGTGGGCCCGCGCGACGGGCTGCAGAACGAGCGCACCACCGTGCCCGTGGCCGACAAGGTGGCCTTCGTGGACGCGCTGGTGGCCGCGGGCTTCCCCGAAGTGGAGGTCACCAGCTTCGTGAGCCCCCGCTGGGTGCCGCAGCTGGCCGACGGTGCGGAGGTGATGGCGCGGGTGCGACGGCGCGCCGGCACCAAGCTCTCGGCGCTGGTGCCCAACGAGCGCGGACTGCAGGGAGCGCTGGAGGCCAAGGTGGACAAGGTGAGCGTGTTCGCGAGCGCCACCGAGGGCTTCAGCCGCCGCAACGTGAACGCCGGCGTGCAGGAGTGCCTGGACCGGCTGGACCCCGTGGTGCGGCAGGCGCGCGCGGCCGGACTGCCGGTGCGCGGGTACGTGAGCTGCGTGGTTCGATGCCCCTTCGACGGCCCCGTGTCGCCCGAGGCCGTCCGCGCGGTGAGCGACCGGCTGCTCCAGATGGGCTGCACCGAGATCGACCTGGGCGACACCATCGGCGCGGCCGTGCCGGACGACATCGAGGCGCTGCTGCAAGGCATGGAGCCGCTGCTCTCGCCCGAGGCCGTCACGCTGCATCTGCACGACACGCATGGTCAGGCCGTGGCCTGCGTGCGCCGCGCGCTGTCGCTGGGCGTGCGAAGCTTCGACAGCGCCGCGGCAGGACTGGGTGGCTGCCCGTACGCGCCTGGCGCTCCGGGCAATCTGGCCACCGAAGGACTGCTGGCGGCGCTGCAGGCCGAAGGGTTCAGTCACGGCGTGGACGCGGCGGCGGTGGCCGCGGCGGGCGCGGTCATGCGTCAGACCCTCACGCGCCTCCAGCGTGACTCGGGCGGCAACGCGTAGACGTCCCTGCGCAGCGAGAGCGGGATCCAGCAGGCCTCCTGGTCGCGGACCAGCACGGCCGCGGGTCGCGCGGGCGGATGAAAGCTGCCGGTGTTCATGAGCGTGCGGCCGGCAAGCACGCTGCACGCACGCCGATGCGAGTGTCCGCTCACCACCACGCGGGCCTGCGGCCAGTGCGTCTCCACGAACCGTGCGGTGAGGCCGGGCCATCGCCACCAGGTGCGCAGGACTTCGGCCACCGCCCACGGCCGAGCCAGCATGGCGGCGGCGTGCAGCTTCCGCTCACTCGCCACGCCCACCCACGCGGCTTCGCTGGCCGCCGCCGCCGCACCAAGGGCGGCGTCCAGCGTGTCGCGCTCTGACGGCGGCAGCGAAGCCAGGAACTCGCGGTGACGCCGCCCGGCGTCGCGCGACCACACGGACCACGGCGCAATCTCCGGCAGGAAGGCGTGGCCGTGGGTGACGAAGATCCGGCCGTCCGCCAGGGTCCGGTGCAGGGGAAGCGCGTCATGGTGATCGTGGTTGCCGGCCAGCCGCACCAGGGGGATGCCGCGGCGGCTGCAGGCGTCCTGAAGTTCCGCCATGAGCCGCTGCGCGCGATCCCGGTGGGCCGGGTGGCGCTCCTCGGCGGTGTCCCCGTTCAGCCAGAGCTGGTCGGCGGCCTCCACCAGGGGGGCCAGTTGGCGTGTTTCCAGCGGGCCCAGGCCCAGGTGCAGATCCGAGAGAATCAGGGGCATTGGTGGGGGTCGGGGTTTCCGCTACACTACCCGGCTCGTCGCCCCCGGCCGTCGGGGGCTCTCGAACCCGAGATCCAGGACGCACACACCATGAGCCAGTTCTCCGCACCCACCGAACGCCGCACCATGAAGGGCCCCATCGACTACAAGAACGTCGAGGAGTTGCGCCGCATGATGACCGGCAACGGCAAGATCATCGGCCGCAAGCGCCTGCAGCTGGGCGCCGGCGAGCAGAAGACCCTGGCCACGGCCATCAAGCGCGCCCGTCATCTGGCGCTGCTGCCCTTCACCAACGCCGCCAACTGACGCCTGCGCCCGTCCGGGTCACGGCTTCCTGGGCGCCACCGGCGCCTGGGACGTGTCCACGCCGCCAAGGCGAAGGAAACGGAGCACCGGGTTGAGCCACGCACGCAGCAGCAGGCGTCGAAGGCCGGCGTCGCGCGGGTGCTGCGCCAGGCCCCGTCGTGCCCATGTGCGGGCCTCGTGGATGTTGCCGCGCTGCATGGCCGAGAGGGCCAGGTTGTAGGGGGCGGCCCGGTCCTTGGGATCCAGGCGATGCAGGTGCTGGCTGGCGTCGTCGCCGGCCTTCAGGTCGCCGCTGCGGTAGCGCGCCAGCGCCAGCTTCCGGGCCAGCGGCACGTCCTTGCGGCAGGCCGCAAAGCGCAGTGACGCGGTGAGCGTGCGTGCGGCCAGCGTGGGGCGATCCGCACGAAGCATGAGTTCGGCCAGGGAGACGGCGGCCTGCGGGTTGTTGAGGCGCGGATCCTGCTCCGGCGGCAACCGTTCGGCGTGCACCTCCAGCAGTCGTGCGGCTTCCTCAGGTTCGCTGCGCTCCAGCCGCGCGTGCGCCAGTTCCACGCGCGGCGCGGGGTTGTCCGCATCCAGCCGCATGGCGATCTCCAGCTCCGCGCAGGCCTCGTCCAGACGGCGTGCCGCCAGGGCCAGCGAGCCCAGGCGCCAGCGGGCCGCGGCGCTGTCGGGGTCCAGTTCCGCGGCGCGGCGGTACTTCTCCGCCGCCTCAGGGGCGCGTCGAAGGCGGGCCAGCAGGTCGCCGAAGGCGATCCACGCCTGCACGTCGCCCGGGTGATGGCGGGTCTCCTCGGTCAGCAGTTCGATGGCGCGATGCGGCTGTCCGCCGTCCGCGGCCAGCTGCGCCAGACGCACCCGCACGCGCACCAGGTTGGGCTCCAGACGCAGCGCTTCGCCAAGGCACCAGGCGGCGCGCTCGTTCTTGCCTTCCTCCAGCAGCACCTCGGCCATGGCCTGCAGCGTGCCTGGCGCGGCCTCCAGATGCTGCTGCGAGAGGTAGAAGGCCAGCGTGGCGTCCTCGCGACGGCCCAGACGGCGCAGCGACTCCACGCGCACGGCCCATGCGGGATCCAGGTCGGGCTGACGCTGGGTGGCTTCCTCGGCCCACTTGAGCGCCAGCTTCCATCGCTGCAGCGAGGCCGCGGCCACGGCGGCGGCCACGCGGGGTTCGGCATGGTCGGGGGAGCGCGCGCTGGCCATCTCGAAGCAGCGGAGCGCCTCGTCGGTGCGGCCCAGCGCCTGCAGCGTCACACCCAGGTTCATGCGCCACGCGCCGTGATCGGGCTGCAGTTCCACGGCCTCGCGAAGGCAGGCTTCGGCCTCCTTCAGGCGGCCACGCTGGAAGAGTTCGCGGGCCTTCTCGGCCAGCTGCTCGGCGCGCTGCTCGGGGTCCTGCCACTCGGGCTCGGGCATGGCGGCAGGATAGGGCCGGGGCGCGCGGAAGCGAATCCAGAGGCCGCCTTTGCTGCGGATTCCGCGGGCGGCGGGGACTTCGTCCGCCCGCAGGGTCTCAGTACACCTCGATCATGCAGCGATGCGTGGGTCGCACGCGGCGCTTGAGGTGCTCGTCGGTCCAATCCTTGGGCGGCACCGCGGCGATCTGCTCGTCCACGGTCAGGTATCCGGCGGCCAGGCCGCGCTCGCCCAGGATGCGAAAGAGGCCCATCTGCATGCCCGCCAGGCCGCAGACGTAGATCAGCGTGCGCGGGTTGCGCAGCATGGACTCGAACCGGTCGCCCAGCAGGCGCTCGATGAACTGGTGCGCGTACTCGCCCTTGCCGCCGTCGGGCCGGGTCTCGCGGCTGATGACGGGGTGGTAGTGGAAGTTGGCGTGCTGCCGGGCCAGGCCGCGGAACAGGTCGTCGTAGAGCAGGTCGGTGGTGTAGGGACTGCCCATGACCAGCTCCACGCGGCTGGTGGACGGCTTCCAGCCGGCCTTCCAGGGGCTTCCCTCGGGCGGTCCCTGGAGCAGTTCCATCACCATGCCGCGGAACGGCGCGATGCCCGTGCCGGTGGCCAGGAACAGGTAGTCGTGCTGATCGGGGTCCTGGGGCAGCAGGAACCGCTTGCCCGCCGGGCCCGTGACGGCCACCGGGTCGCCCGGCTTGAGGTCGCAGACGTAATTGCTGCAGACGCCCAGGAAAAGGCCGTGATCGTTCGGATCGTCGCCGGGGCGCTGGGGGCTCCGTTCGGCGATCAGCCGCTTGGGGGTGGTGGCCAGGACGCGGCCGTGGCCGTCCTCGCCCCAGCTGGGGCTGGCGATGGAGTACAGGCGCACCTTGTGGGGCTTGCCGTGGGCGTCCGTGCCGGGAGGCACCACGCCAAAGCTCTGGCCGGCCCGGAACTGCCCGGCCATGGGGGTCTGGCCCACGTCGATGCAGACATGGCGCACGAAGCTGGCCGACCGACCCTTCATGCAGAGCTGATTGCTGACCACCTGTCCCGGTGCGGGCGCGGTGGGGGGGACCAGGTGCATCTTGACTTCGGGGAGTTTGGGCTCGCCCACGGCTTCAAGGACTTCGCTCACCTCGCTATCGTACGCCCCCACCCCGGGAAAGTGGCCCGGATCTCTGTGGCTGGCCGATGGATTGGCTCTCCCCCGCGTCCTGTGGGGGCTCTTCAAGGAACGAACGACCCATGGATTTCTTCCGCATCGAAGGTGGCCGAAGGCTCAGTGGACGCGTGCGCGTGGAGGGGGCCAAGAACGCGGCCCTGCCGCTGATGGCCACGTGCCTGCTGACCGATCGCCCGGTGGTGCTTCGCAACATCAAGCCGCTGGCCGACATCGCCAACATGGGCCGCCTGCTGGCCGAGCTGGGCGTGGAGGTGAAGCCCGCCGCCGGTGGCCTGAGCCTGCAGAGCATGGACACCAACCGGGTGCACGCCCGGTACGACATCGTGCGCACCATGCGCGCCAGCATCTGCGTGCTGGGCCCCATGCTGGCCCGCCGTCGCAAGGCGGTGGTGAGCATGCCGGGCGGCTGCGCCTTCGGTCACCGTCCGGTGGACCTGCACCTGCGCGGCCTGGAGGCGCTGGGCGCCAAGATCGAGCTGCGCGGCGGCGACATCGTGGCCACCGCCGATCGCCTGAAGGGCGGAACCGTGTTTCTGGGCGGCCCCTTCGGCAGCACCGTGCTTGGCACCGCCAACGTGATGAGCGCCGCTGTGCTGGCGCAGGGCCGCACCACCATCGAATGCGCCGCGTGCGAGCCCGAGGTGGTGGAGCTGGCCAACATGCTGAACGCCATGGGCGCCAAGATCCAGGGCGCGGGCTCGCCCCGTCTGGTGATCGACGGCGTGGACGACCTGGACGGCGTGGACCACGTGGTCATGCCGGACCGGATCGTGGCGGGCACCTACGCCGCGGCCGCCGCCATCACCAACGGCGACGTGACGCTGGACGACTTCCCCTACGACGCGCTGCTGGCCTCCATCCAGCACTTCCGCGAGATCGGCGTGCACGTGGACCGCGTCTCCGGCGACGACCCCATGCGCTGCACCGTGCGCGTGACCAGCGAGCGCAACCTCAAGCCCACCACCATCACCACCCAGCCGCATCCGGGCTTCCCCACGGACCTGCAGGCGCAGTTCATGGCGCTGCTCTGCCTGGCCGAGGGCAACAGCGTGGTGACCGAGAAGATCTACCCCGAGCGCTTCATGCACGTGGCGGAGCTCATGCGCATGGGCGCGCAGCTCTACCGTCAGGGCCCCACCGTGGTGGTGGCCGGCGGCCACAAGCTGATCGGCGCGCCGGTGATGGCCAGCGACCTTCGCGCCAGCGCCAGCCTGGTGCTGGCCGGACTGGCCGCGGAGGGCGAGACCATCGTGAACCGCGTCTACCACCTGGACCGCGGCTACCACCGCATGGAGGAGACGCTGAACGCGCTGGGCGCCAACGTGGAGCGCCTGAAGGAGACTTCAGGTTCCGGTGGCGCCGACGCCGAGTCCCTGCGTGGTGCCGGTGCCGCCGTGGGCGCGGCGCAGTTCATGTAAGGCGATCGCCAGCGCGGTGGAGACGTTGAGGCTGGGCGCGCCGTCCAGTTCGCCCGCCAGCGGGTCGGGGCTGGCCGGGATCTCCACGCACGCGTCGCACGCAGCCAGCAGGCCGGGATCCACGCCGCGACCCTCCGCGCCCAGCACCAGCGCCGTCCGCGCCGCCGGCGTCCATCCCTGCAGCGGCACGGCGCCCGGGGCCTGCTCCAGCGCCACGCACGCGAAGCCGGCGGCCTTGGCCTCACGCACGGCCTGAGCCGCGTCCGGGACCGCCGTGAAGGGGACGCCGAAGACGCGGCCCATGCTGATCCGGACGCTCTTGCGGCCCAGCGGGTCGGCGCATCCGGGGCCCAGCGCCACGGCGTGCGCGCCCAGGCAGGCCGCGTTGCGGAACAGCGAGCCCATGTTGTCCACGTGCACCACGCCGTCGGCGATCACCAGCGTGGCGGGACCGGGAGGGAGCGCGGTCAGGAGTTCCGCGAGGGGCCGCGGAGCCGGATGTCGTCCGATGGCCAGCGCGCCGTGGTGGAAGCGGTAGCCGCTGTGCGCGGCGATCCAGTCGGCCTCCGCGTGCAGCAGCGGGCAGTTCGCGGCCCGCGCCAGCGGGCCCAGCAGGGACAGGTGTTCGGGAGCCACCAGCGCGCTCTCGGCCTGCCACGCGCCGCGGGCGCACGCGCGAAGGAAGCGCGCCACGCATCGGGGACTCTCCACCAGGAACAGGCCGTGCGCGCCGCGGAGGTCGGCGTCGCGGACGTCGCGGTAGGGGGCCAGGCG
>CAZKHO010000029.1:0-22233 GCA_964552505.1 uncultured Bifidobacterium sp.
GGCGCGCCGTGGCAGAGCCGGCGCTGCAGCTTCATGTTGAACTCGATCTGGTCGAAGGGCACGTGGCCCGGACCTTCGATCATCACCTGCACGCCCTGACGCCACGCGCGCTCCGTGAGCTGGCCCAGCGTGGCCAGCTCGGCCAGCTGCGCACGGTCGGTGGCGTCGGCCAGGCCGCCCGGGCGCAGGCCGTCGCCGATGGAGAAGGTGACGTCGTGCGCGCGCATCACACGGCAGATGTCCTCCCACGCCGTGTACATGGGGTTCTGCTGACCGTGCACCAGCATCCACTTGGCCAGCAGGCTGCCGCCGCGGCTCACGATGCCGATGAGGCGGTCCTTGATGAACGGCAGGTGCTCGCGGAGCACGCCTGCATGGATGGTGAAGTAGTCCACCCCCTGACGCGCCTGGTGCTCCAGGGTCTCCAGGATGATGGGCAGCGTGAGATCCTCGATCGTGCGGCCGATGATCATGCTGTAGATGGGCACCGTGCCGATGGGCACGGTGCTGTTGCGGAGGATGGCCTCGCGGCAGGCATCCAGGTCGCCGCCGGTGGAGAGGTCCATCACGGTGTCGGCGCCCCAGCGCTCGGCCCACTTCAGCTTCTCCACCTCGGCGTCGGTGCCGCTGGAGACGGGGCTGGCGCCCATGTTGGCGTTGATCTTGGTCTTGCTGGCGCGGCCGATGGCCATGGGATCCAGGCGATGGCGCAGGTGGTTGACGTTGGCCGGAATCACCATGCGGCCCGCGGCCACCTCGTCACGCACCTGCTCCGGCGTGAGGTGCGACTCGCGCTGGGACACGCGCTCCATCTGCGGCGTGACGGTGCCCAGACGCGCATGCTCAAGCTGCGTGACGGCCTTGAAACCCGCGGGCGCCTGAGCGCGGAGGAACTGGCCCAGTTCGGGATGGTTGTGTCCGGCGCAGCCGAGCCGGTGTGAGGAGGCCGCCACCAGCGTCCAGCCCTCGGGCAGGAAGTCCCACGCGGTGCGGTCACTGGGCGCAGGCATGCCCGGGGTGTCCGGGCTGGCAAAGGCCAGCGGGCCGCCCACGTCCCCCTTCAGCGCGAAGGAACCGGGCGTGGTGCCTTCGGATGCGCTGGAGGGGTTGTGCGCTCCATGGATTGGCAGTTGAGGACCGTTGTGAATCTTTGCGCCCGCGCCGCTCTCTTCCATGTTGTGATTCTGCATTGTAATTTCACTTTCTGTCGGGCCGTGCCTTCGCGTCAATCTTCGGCCCGGACTGGGCGCCGCTTGGGCATCCTTGAATCCGACGATGTCTCGCATTCCCTACGCCGGTCCGAACCGGATCAGGTTCACGGGTGCTTCTCAGCGAATGCCCCGAATGGCATGCGCGCCCCGAGCGATCTCCGGATCATACCGCTATCTTCCACCGCGTCGACGAGTTTCTCGCAGGTCTTCGGATCGGCGGGCGTCCCTTCGGGGGCTTGACCAGGTGTGCTTAGGCCGGGGGTGTCGGCTCCATGAGGAGACCGGTGGAACCAGTCCAGGAGATTCACCTCACATGCCCCTGATGTCGCAGCCGCCCAAGGAGTTTCCATCCAACCTGCCTCCCCTGGATGAGGCGGACCTGAAGATCATCGAGCTGCTCTGCGAGGACGGCCGCATGAGCGGTCGCGACATCGCGCAGCGCTCGGCGCTTTCGGAGGCCAACGTCAGCCGCCGTCTGGCGCGTCTGGTGGAGGAGGGATCGCTGCGCATCCTTGCCATGGTGCCTGCGCAGATGCTGGGGCTGCACACCCGCTGCGTGCTGCTGGTGCGTTGCAAGGGCGACGCCGCCCCCACCGCGGAACGCCTGGGCAAGCTTCCCAACGTCCACTGGTGCGGATCCACCTTCGGCGCGTTCGACATCGTGATCTACGCCTGCGTGCGCGACAACCAGCGGCTGATCGACCTGGTCGACACCGTCTGCGGCGACGACCGGAACGTGGAGGAATTGGTGATCTGTCCGGTCCTGGACTACTACACCCCCAAGCCGCACACCGAGAAGACGGCGGTCTCCACGACCAGCCGCCGGGTCGAGGGTGTCCGTCAGCCCGACCTGGACCAGGTGGATCGCGCCCTGATCTACGCGCTGCAGGCCAACGGCCGCGCCAGCTTCGCGGAACTGGCCGAGGCCAGCGGCATCAGCGCCACCAGCGCCGCCGACCGCTTCCGCCGCCTGCAGGCCGACGGCGTGGTCAGCATCATCACCCTGCCCAGCCCCGCCCGCGTCGGCAACCTGGTGCGCGCCACCGCGTGCCTCCGGACCCGCGGCTCCATCCGCTCCGTGCTGGAACGTGCCGCGTCGCTCCCGGGCACGCTGTGGCCGTGCGCCTGCGGCGGCCCGTACGGCGTGATCGTGGACTTCGCCTGCCCCAGCGAACAGGCCATGAACGAGATGCGCGCCAAGCTGATCGCCATTCCGGGCGTCAGCCAGGTGGACCTGAGCCTGCATCGGCGCATCTGGCGCGACGACCTGCAGTGGGGCTTCGAAGACGGCCCGCCGCAGCCCGTGCATCGCGGCTGAGGCGCGTAGGCTGCCGCGCATGCGCGGCATCTCGCTGGACGAAGTGAAGGCGGCCCAGGAACGCACCCGCTCGATGGTGCGGCGGACGCCGCTCCTGGACGGCGGCGAACTCTCGCGCGAGGCGGGCCTCACCGTCCGGCTCAAGATGGAGTCCTTCCAGCGCACGGGCAGCTTCAAGCTGCGCGGGGCGTCGAACGCGGTGGCGTTGCTGGAGGCGGACGCGGGCGCGCGCGGCGTGGCCACCCACTCCAGCGGCAACCATGCGCTGGCGCTGGCCACCGCGGCACGCGCACGAGGGTTCCCGTGCACCGTGGTGATGCCGCACGACGCGCCGCGCTCCAAGCGTGCGGCGGTTGAGGCGGCGGGAGCGGTGGTGGTGACGTGCGAACCCACCATGCAGGCGCGGGAGGCCACGCTGGCGGAGGTGGTGGCACGGACCGGCGCGGCGGTGGTGCCGCCCTTCGATCACGTGGACGTGGTGAACGGCCAGGGCACCCTTGGCCTGGAGATCGTGCAGGACTGGCCGGAGGTGGACGTGATCGTGGCGCCCGTGGGCGGCGGCGGCATGGTGGGCGGCACGGCGGTGGCGGCGAAGGGGCTGAAGCCCTCGGTGGCGGTGCTGGCCGCGGAACCGCAGGCCGTGGACGACGCCGCACGCAGCCGTCGCAGCGGCGTGCGGCAGCCCCCCACCAACGCCCCCACGCTGGCCGACGGCCTGCGCGCCGGCATCGGCGCGTTGACGCTTCCGCTGCTGCAGCGGTGGGTGGACGAGGTGATCACGGTCTCCGAGGACGACATCGCGCGCTGGATGCAGTTCGCCTTCGAGCGCCTCAAGCTGGTGATCGAGCCCAGCGCCGCCGTGGGCGTGGCGGCCATCCGTTCACCGGCCTTCCGGGAGCGGGCCCGTGCCGCCGGATGGCGGAACGCCGCCCTGGTCATCTGCGGCGGCAACGTGGACCTGGACCGGCTGCCCTGGCTGCGCTGAGCCGGGCGGACGTGACTCAGTGCGCCGCGGCGGCCACTTCGCGGGGAAGCGCGTCGTCGATGATGGTGGCGATCCACGCCAGCAGGATCAGCAGGTGGATCAGCCCCTGGATGGCGTTCACGCGGCCACGCGAGAAGTTCAGGCTGGACACGATGAACGTGAGGAACAGGAGCACGATGTAAGGCGGCTCCAGACCGAACTCCGTGTCCACGCCCTTGATCCATCGCACCACCAGCACCGCCGGCACGGTGAGGCCGATGGTGGCCAGCGCGCTTCCCAGGAGCACGTTGATGCTCCGCTGCATCTGACCCCGCGCGCTCGAGTGGAGCGCGGAAAAGCCCTCCGGCGTCAGGACCATGGCCGCCACCAGCACGCCCGCGAAACTTGGCGGGAGGTGCAGGGCCTCCAGCAGCGGCGGCAACCGCCCGGCCATGCCCTCGGCGCACGCCACCACCAGCACCAGCGAAGCGACCAGAAGCGCCAGCGTGCGCGCCAGCGGAACCTGCGCGTGACGCTGCGTGGCGTGACCGGAGCCGACGGCGAAGTACCCGCTGTAGCGGCCCGACTGCAGCCACACGAACGCCGTGTACACCAGCAACGAGCCGCCGCCCACGAAGATCTCCATGGGGTCGCTCATCCAGCCGCCCACGGTGCTGGTGCAGAAGCGCGGAAGCACCAGCGTGATGGTGCCCAGCGTGATCAGCAGCGGCAGATACGACGCCGACGAATCCGCGTTGAACGCCTGCTCGCCGCGCTTGAGGCTGCCCAGCAGCATGCTGCCGCCCACCAGTCCGTTCAGGATGATCATGATCACCGCGAACATGCTGTCGCGGGCCACCGTGGGCGAGCCGCCCTTGCCCAGCATGATGGCGCAGACCGCCGCCACCTCGATGGTGATGGCCGCGATGGTGAGGATGATGGTGCCGCCAGGCTCGCCGAAGCGTTCGGCCAGCGCGTCCGCATGGCTCATGGCACGCGCCGCGCACGCGATCACGCACACCACCAGCCAGCCCGTCCAGAGCAGGCTGACGGGCGCGGCCGGAGGCGCCGACGGCGAGAGGTGCGCCAGGACGGCCACGGCCGTGGCCGCCCCCACCACCAGCGGGATCTCACGGGTCCACGAAGGCGATGCGGCACGGGGGCTGGATCCCATCCCGCGAAGGTAGCGGCTGGGGCGCGCGTCAGCGCACGGACGGCCGCGCGCTCGCAGGCGCCAGCATCGCCTCCAGCTTTCGGCGTCGTTCGGCGTGTCGTGGCTGCTCCGGTTCCAGCAGCTGCAACGCCTGCACGTGACGCAGCGCGTCGCCGGGCCTGCCGGCTTCCAGCGCGATCGCCGCGGCCAGTTCCCGGGTGGCGGGGTCGTAGCCGTCGATGCGCGCGGCCTTCTCCACGCACGCCAGCGCCGCGGGCAGATCACCCTGCGCACGCAGCAGCCGCGCCAGTTCCAGCGCGTAGGCGGGGTTCCGCTCCTCCAGCGCGTCCAGGCGGCGCAGGTGCGCGACGGCCTCCGGTCCACCCACCCGCGCCAGCAGCCGGTCTGGGAGCGGATCCACCGGACGCGCGCGGGCGTACGCGTCCAGCAACGCGCGCGTGGTCTCGTTGAGCTCCGGCTGCGCCTCCATGCGGCGCCGCAACTTGATTTCCAGCAGGTCTGGATGGTCCGGATGCTGTGAGAGCCACGCGTCCAGCCGAGCGTCCGTCACCTCCACCGCGGGCAGCTTGGGCGCAGGCCAACGCGCGGCCGCCAGCGGCGGCTCCCCTGCGCGAGCCGGCCGCCCGGCGCGAGCCGCGACCACCTTCGCCACCGCCTCCAGCCGGTCCATCCGCGCCTCGCCCGCGGTCTCGCGCAGGGACGCGTCCGACTCCAACGCCTGGTCCACCAGCGCGTCCATGGACGGCTGCGGATCCAGTCCCCAGGCGCGCACCTGCTGCTTCGCCCAGGGCAGGAACCGTTCGAAGAACTCGCCCGCGCCCATGCCGATGGTGGCGCGCAACGCCGCGTCCTCGTCGTCGCCCTGGCGATAGCGCTCCAGCAGCTTCGGCACCGCGTCACGGCCCCACGTGGCCTCCAGGAACTCCACCATCCAGCGCCCCTGCGCGTAGCCGAGCGGACGGTCCTGCGGCGTCTCCGGACGCACGAACGCCCACTTGATGCGATCCAGGGGGAACAGCCGGCCCGTGGCCAGCGCGTCGGCCAGGAGCCGGCAGGTCTCCATGGAGCGCGGCTTGGTCTCCATGCTCACGGCCAGCGCCTCGGTGAGCCAGTGCGGAATGCGGTTGCCGGTCTGGCTGAGCGTGACGGTGTGCGTGTACTCGTGACGAAGCACCTCCAGCCAGTCGTAGGTGCCCAGATGCTTGCGCGGGTTGCCGCCCCGCGGCGCCTCCATGGCGATCACCGGTCCCGTGGACGCGGCCATGGTGTGGATGGACGGCATGCCGGTGATGCGGACGCCGAAGAACTCGTGGTCGGGCAGCAGCTCGATGGTGGTGCGCTCGGCGGGCTCATGACCGAAGCGATCCGCCACCTGGCGATGCATGGCCTCCAGCGGCTCGGCCATGGACGCCGCCACCGCCTCGTCCACGCCCGGCTTCACGCGGATGCGGAAGTGCGGCGTCTCGATCACGCGCCACGCGCCCATGGTGTCCAGCAGCCACTGCGCGAAGGCGCTGGACTTGTCGAACGGGTCCAGACGCGCCGCCTCCGCCAGCGCGGCGCGCGCGTCGTCCACCCGCCCGGTCTGCGTGAGCATCTGCGCCAGCTCGGAACGCGGTTCGCTCCACGCCGGGCGCCGCTCGATGGCCTGACGCAGCAGCTGCTCCGCCCAGCCGTACTGACGCTGCAGCGAGAGCAGTCGACCCACCGTGGCGGCGCCGGTGGCCTGTCCCGGAAAGCGCGCGTCCAGCAGCGCCAGGCGCCGGGCGGTCTCCGCCCGGTCCCAGCGTCGCGCCGCCACCGCCGCGTGCAGCGCCAGCGCCTGAGGCATCTCGGGCTCGCGCTGCAGCAGACCCTCCAGTGCGCGCTCCGCACGGTCGGGGTCCTCCTGCAGCAGCATCGACTCCGCCTCCAGCAGGTCCGCCAGCGCATGCGCCGGATGCAGCGTCCGAAGCGCCTCCACGGCGCGCGCGGCGGACTCGAAGTCGAACGCGTCCAGCGCGGCGCGCCCAAGCAGGTACCACGCCTCGCTGTCGCGCGGATCGCGCTGCAGCGCCTCACGAAGCGCGGGCACCCCCTGCGGTCGATTGTGACGGCCCAGAAGCAGCTGGCCCTCCAGTCGTGCCACCGTGGGCTCCAGCCGATCCGCTTCGCGCGCGCGGCCCAGCCAGTCCGCCGCGTCCTTCCACCTGGAGGGCTCCACGCGCTGCAGGCGCGAACGAAGCATCACGGCGCGCGCACCCAGGCGAAGCGCCTGGGGCGTGGCGTCCGACGCCGCGGCGGCGGACTCCAGCGGCGCCAATTGGGCCAGCGCCTGCTCCGACCGCCCGAGCAGTTCCAGACATCCGGCGCGCGCGAGGGCGCAGGCGGGCTCCTCGCATCCGGCCAGCAGCGACACCGCCTCCTCGGCGCGGCCACGCCTGAGCAGCGCCTCCGCGCGCAGCCATACCGGCGCCGCCGGGTCGGCCAGCGCCGGTGAAGCCAGGTCCCAGACGCGCAAGGCGGCGTCCGCGCGCCGCTCGGGCGTGTCCAGATCCGTGTCGCTCCACTGACCGTGACGCACACGAAGCTGCCGGCGCTCGGATTCGGTGAGGCCGGGCGCCTCCAGCGCGGAACGCACCGCCTCGGAGGGACGGATGCCTTCGGTGTAGCTCTGCGCCAGCGCCGCCATGCACGTCAGCATGGGTGCGGCCCACGCCGCCATGCCTCGCCTCATGGCGTGCCGCCGCGCATGGGTCGCACGTCACGCTGCCACCCGGCCGGCGGCGTGCGGTCCAGCATGCGCCGTGCCGGGTCGTCCAGTCCGGCGTTCACGCGGACGTCGCGCAGCAGCACGGTCTTCACGTCGCCGCTCTTCAGCGTGGCCACCACGCCCAGCGGCGCCAGCGTGCGCAGGTCGTACCAGACGCGGACCTCGGTGAAGTCCTCGTCCAAGCCTGTGCCTGGCCGCGGGACCAGCACCAGTCCCTGCACGCCCTCCAGGCGCTTCAGCAGCGGCGCGTCGGGCGCCGGCGTCGGCGAGACCGTGAAGCGGCGGCGCACCTCCACGGCGCTCTGGCCCACCGGGAGCGGCATGGGACCTTCGCCCAGACGCAGCGGATCCAGGCGCTTGCCGTCGGGCACCAGCTGCCGCTCGATGCACTGGCGGCGTGCGTCGTCGAACTCGCTCAGCCATCCGTCGCCGAAGGCGAACCGCTGCACCTGCGGCGACGCGTGTCCGGAGGCGTCGATGTACTGGTCGAACGCGATGCCGAACCGTCGGCGCGTGGCGTCGCCCACGGGCTGCTCCAGCACCAGACGCCCCGTGCGACGCTCCCGGTCGCCGGTGATGGCGTCGGTGCGGTCGTAGATCACGGTGGCCGTGAAGTCCCGCAGACCCTGGGTGGAACGCTCCAGCGCGTCCAGCAGCGCGTCGGTGCTCTCGAAGGGCTTGGGCACCGCACCGCCATCGGGCGTGGCCGCCAGCGCGTCCGTCCTGGCCGGCGGCGATGCCGGCGGCTCCGTCACGCCCGCGGGCGCTCCCTGCTGCGCCGACGCGCAACCCAGCATCATCAACGAGAGCGCCGCCGACGCCATTGGGTTCATGACATGCCCACCTGTTCCACGATCTCCAGACCGAACCCGTGCAGGCCAGGCATGGTGGTCTTCGGATGATTGGTGAGGAGCCGCAGCCGCGTCAGGCCCAGGTCGCGCAGCACCTGACCGCCCACGCCGAACTCGCGCAGGTCCATGGGATGCGCCCTGGCGCCGATCCCGTCCGGTCGCGTGAGGTCCGGCGCGTTCACGTCGTCGCCGGCGGGACGCTGGATGCGCTGCAGGCGACCTGGCAGGTCGAAGCCGCTCCCCTCGCTGCGCAGGTAGACCAGCGCGCCACGGCCGTCGCGGGCGATGGCCCGGAGCGCCGCGCGCACGTCGCGCTGTCCGTCGCTGTCGCCGCGGGACATGCCGAAGACGTCGCTGAAGATGTCGCGGCGATGCATGCGGACCAGCGTGGGACGCTCCTCCACGCGAACGCGGCCGGCGCCGTCCAGCCGCCCCACCTCGCCCATGGTCAGCGCCAGATGCGGCAGCGCGTCCACCGCGGTGCGCCACGCGAAGAGTCGGAACTCGCCCTCGGGAAGCCGAATCGATTCGCCGTCGCGCGGCTCCAGACGCTGCACCATCCCCTCGCCGCGCAGCCGCCATTCGATCACCTGCTCCACGCTGCACATGCGGAGGCCGTGCTCGCGACAGATCGTCTCCAGGTCCGGCATGCGCGCCATCTCGCCGTCGGGCTTCACGATCTCGATGATGGCCGCGGCCGGACGCAGGCCCGCCAGCCGGCAGAGGTCCACGCTGCCCTCGGTCTGTCCGGTGCGCACCAGCACGCCACCGTCGCGGGCGCGCAGCGGATTCACGTGGCCGGGACGGGTGAAGTCGTCGGCCGTGGCCGTGGCCTCCGCCAGACGTCGGATGGTGGTGGAGCGGTCCTTGGCGCTCACGCCGGTGCCCACGCCGAACCGGGGATGCGCCTCCACGCTGACCGTGAACGCGGTGCCGCGCAGGCTGGTGTTGCGGGCCACCGCCGGCTCCAGCGACAGACGGTCGCAGGTCTCGCCGTCCAGCGCCACGCAGAGGTAGCCGCCGCCCACACGGGTGAGGAAGTTCACCATCTCCGGCGTGACGAACTCGGCCGCCACCACGAAGTCGCCCTCGTTCTCGCGCCGCTCGTCGTCCACCAGCACGATCGCCTTGCCGGCTCGAAGGTCGTCCAGGATCTCGGAGATGGGGGCCAGCGGCATCGCGCAAGTGTAGATGCCACCCCAGCGCGATACCCTGCCCGACCCATGGCCCTGCAACCCCACGAACGGACCCTCGCCCTCACCGTCACCGGCATCCCCACCGCCGCCGGACTGGAGCAGCGCGTGATCGCCTTCATCGAAGGATGGTGCTTCGTGCGCTCCGCGCGCGTGCGGCTGCGGCGGGACGACGGCGGCAACCTGCTGATCACCCGCACGGACGCCCCGCGCGGCGTCCGGCCCCTGCTGGTGACGGCGCATCTGGATCATCCGGCGTTCGTGGTGCGGCGTCGGGTGGACGCGCGCACGCTGGAACTGGAGTTCCGCGGCGGCGTGCACGACCCGTACTTCGCGGGCGCCAGGATCTCCGTGGTGGACGGCGCCGACGGCGAGCACGCGGCGCGCATCACCTCCATGGACGCCAAGGCCAAGCCGTACAAGCGCGTCACGGCGCGTCTGGCCAAGCCGGCGCCTTCCGTGGCGGTGGGCGACATCGCGCGTTGGCATCTGCCCAGGCCGCGCGTCACCAAGGGGCTGCTGCACACGCATGCCTGCGACGACCTGGCCGCCGTGGCCGCGGCGCTGGCCGCCTTCGACCGCCTGCTGGGGCAGCGCAAGGCGGCGCACGTGGGTCTGCTGTTCACCCGCGCGGAGGAGGTGGGCTTCGTGGGCGCCATCCATGCCGCCCGCAACGGATTCGTGCCGCGGAACGCGCGCCTGATCTGCCTGGAGAACTCCCGGAGCTTCCCGCACGACAGCCCCATCGGCGCCGGCGCCATCCTGCGTGTGGGCGACCGCCTCAGCGTCTTCAGCCCCGTGCTCACCAACGCGCTGGGCGATCTCTACGCCAAGGTGCGCACCAAGGACCCCTCCTTCCGCTTCCAGCGCAAGCTGATGCCGGGCGGCGCATGCGAGGCCACGGCCTTCGCCACCCACGGCTTCGAGAGCACCTGTCTCTGCCTGCCGCTGGGCAACTACCACAACATGGCGGACATCGACGGCGTGGTCGCCGGCAAGGCGAAGGCGCGCGTGGGCCCTGAGTTCGTGTCCATGGCCGACTTCGAGTCGCTGGTGCGCATGATCGAGGTGGCGGCCACCGGGCTGACGGATCGCGACGGCTGGCGCGACGGCTCCATGAAGCTCATGGACATGCTGCATCGCAAAGGCCGGGTCCTGCTCAAGCCGACGCGCACGCGTCGCTAGACTCGCCCCATGGTCTCCTGCGATCCCGTCGCCCTGCTGGAGCAGGCGTTCCGTGCCGGCATCGCCGCCGCCACCGGCGTGGATGCGGCCGCCGTGGATCCGCAGGTGAAGGCCGGCGCGGACCCCAAGCACGGCGACTTCCAGTGCAACGCGGCGCTGGCGCTGGCCAAGGCCGCCAAGGCCAACCCGCGCGAGCTGGCGCAGCGCATCCTGGCCGCCACGCCGCTGGGCGCGCTGGCCGAGCGGACGGAGATCGCGGGTCCGGGGTTCATCAACGTCTGGCTCTCGGGCCACGCGCTGGGTGACCTGCTGTCGTGCATGGACTCGCCGGCGCTGGGCATCCAGCCGGCGCCGCTGCCGCACGCGGTGGTCATCGACCTCTGCGGCGTCAACGTGGCCAAGCAGATGCACGTGGGCCACCTGCGCGCCACCATCATCGGCGACGTGATGGCTCGGCTGCACGAGCGGCTGGGCCGGAAGGTCTGGCGCGAGAACCATCTGGGCGACTGGGGCCTGCCCATCGCCATGACCATGGCCAGCCTGCGCAGGCAGGGTCGCGACTTCTCGCGCCTCACGCTGGACGACCTGAACACCGCCTATCGCGCCGCACAGGCCGAGGCGAAGAGCGACGAGGTGGGCCAGGCGGCGGCCGTGTCCAGCGGCGCCGGTCCCCATCGGCTGGCGGAATTCGAGGCGCAGAACGGCCCGGCGCTGGCCGCCGAACGCGATGCCAAGGCCACGCTCCTCAAGCTGCAGGGCGGCGATCCGGCCACCGTGGCGGACTGGCAGCGCCTGATCGACGTGACCATGGCCGAGGTGTTCGTCACGGCGCGCACGCTGGGCGTGAAGCTGGGGCCGGAGCACTCCCGCGGCGAGAGCTTCTACCGCGACCGGCTGGGGCCGGTGGTGGAGGCGTTCCTGTCCAGGGGCCTGGCGCGCCAGGACGCCGGCGCCATCGTGGTGCACTACGCCGACCGCGAACGCCCCATGCTGATCCGCAAGGCGGACGGCGGATTCCTCTATGCCACCACCGATCTGGCGGCCGTGCGCTTCCGCGTGCAGGAGCTGGACGGCGGCCGCGTGATCTACGTGGTGGACGCCCGCCAGCGCGACCACTTCAAGGACGTGTTCGACGCCATCCGCCTGATCGGCTGGGACACGCTGCCGGACGGCACGCACGCGGAGCTGAGCCACATGGCCTTCGGCAGCGTGCTGGGCAAGGACAAGCGGCCGCTCAAGACGCGCAGCGGCGAGAACTTCACGCTGAAGGCGCTGCTGGACGAGGCCGTGGAGCGCGGCGTGCAGCAGGTCATGCGCCGCGCCGCCGAACCCGACGCGCCCACCCACGGCCTTCCCGAGGCGGAACTTCGCGCCATCGGTGCGGCCGTGGGCGTGGGTGCCGTGAAGTACGCCGACCTGAGCGGCGACCCGGTGAAGGACTACGTCTTCGACCTGGACCGCATGATCGCCTTCGAAGGCGACACCGGACCGTACATCCAGTACGCACATGCGCGCATCGCCAGCCTGGTGTCGCGCTCCGGCGAGCGTGCCGAGGCCATCGCGGGCGCCGCGTACGCCCCCTCGGAACCTGCGGAACGTCATCTCGCGCTCTGCCTGCTCCGTTTCCCGGGCGTGGTGCTGACGGCCACGGAGCAGCAGGCGCCGCAGCGCCTCTGCGCCGCGCTGCACGAGCTGGCCAACGCCTACGCCGGCTTCTATCAGGCCTGCCCGGTGCTCAAGGCGCCGGACGCCGCCACGCGGCTGTCGCGTCTGCGTCTCTCCTCGCTGGTGCAGCGCACGCTGGCCGAAGGCCTGTCGCTGCTGGGCATCGAGGCGCCCACGCGGATGTGACGTCAGCGGGGCGGAAGACCCAGGAGTTCCCGCAGCCAGTCGAACATGCGCGGCACTCGGGACGCCCTGCGAACGGTCCGGGGTGACCCGCGCCGCCGCCTTGACGATCCCGTGCCCGCCGCCTTCCGCACCACCGGCACCAGCTGCGCATGCAGGTCCGGCGCCACGCGGCGAACGAACTCGATCTCGTGGTCCGTGGTCTCCACCTCGCTGAAGCGTCGCCTGGGCGTGCCGCACACGCCGTGCTGCAGCGCGTGCGTGAACTCGTGCACCAGAACCACCGTGGCGTGGAGCTCCATCGCCATGGGGATGCCCTGCCGCGGCGTGGTCAGTCCCGCGCGCACCCGGCGGTAGGTGTGCCAACGCTGCTCGGAACCACGCCCCACGCTGAGGAGGATGTGGGGCCCGGGGAATCCGTGGGCCGGCCCGGAATAGAAACGACTTCCGCCGCGTCGGCGACGCCAGCGGATGGGCACCGCCTCCAGCGCGGCACGCTGCTCCGCGGACAGTCCCTCGCGCTCGGCCAGGAAGTCGATCGCCCGGGACACCATGCGTCGCTTGAGCGCGGCCGTGAGGCGCTGGGACGCCCGCTCAACGCCGAAGGTGGTCAAGCGGCACCCCCACCTCGCCCAGCACCAGGCGGGACTTCTCCAGGCTCTCGCGCCAGTGCGCGTCGCCGCCGGCCAGGTCGGGTTCCCAGGTCACCACGCGCGCCACGCCCGCCTGCACCATGGCCAGCGAACAGTGCACGCACGGCGCAAAGCTGGTGTACACGGTGCAGCCGATGGCGCTGGTGCCGTTGCGGCCGCACTGGATGATGGCGTTCAGCTCCGCGTGCACCACCAGGTCGTACTTCACCGGCCGCTGCAGGCGCTCCGGCAGGTCGGCGAAGCCGCGCGGGAGGCCGTTGAAGCCGGTGGCCACGATCTGCCGCGCCGTGGAGACCACCACGGCGCCCACGCCTCGACTGGGGTCCTTGCTCCATGTGGCGATCTGGTCGGCCAGCTGCAGGAAGCGCCGGTCCCACTTCTCGCTGGGCGCCAGCTCCGTCATGTCACTTGCCCGCGCGCTCGGGCATCCAGAGGGGCAGCGGGGCCCGGTTGCCCAGCTCCACCTCGATGCTCTCCAGCCGTTCCAGCGCGTCGGTCATGGAGCAGCGCTCCTCCGGCGCGATCCGGACGCAGTCCAGCACCAGCGTGCTGAGCGCCTCGGGGATCCGCGGGTTCCGCTGGTGCGGAGGCACCGGCATCTTGAGTCGTCCCACGTCCACGGTGGAGACCTGTCCCTCGCCGGAGGGCGGCATCACCGTGGGCATCACCTCGCCCAGCAGCACCCAGTGCATGGTGGCGCCGAAGTTGTAGACGTCGGTGGCGGGGGTGATGGCCTCCCGACGGGCCTGCTCCGGCGCGATGTAGCCGGGCGTTCCCTGGATGCGCGCCTTCTTGATGCCGATGGCGCACGCCTGTCCCAGGTCGATGATCTTCACGTGGCCCGTGTCGTCCACCATGGCGTTGATGGGCTTCATGTCCGCATGCACGAAGCCCTTCTCATGCATGTGACGGAGGCCGCGGGCGATCTGCGCGAACTGGTTGGCGGCCTCCCGCATGGTCCGGGGCAGACGCTGGTCCATGGAATCCGCGTCCACCAGCTCCAGCAGCAGGCCGATCTCCACGGTGGTGAACAGCTTGCGGGTGCGGAACATCTTGCCCACGCCTCGGACGTTGGGGTGTCCCAGCTTGGATCCGATGCCGTGCTCCTGCTCCACCTGCTCGATGAAGCGGCTCTCCTTGTCGTTGCGGCGCACCACGTGCTTCAGCGCCCAGACCTGCTTGGTCCGGGGATCCTGCACCGCGTACAGCTCGCTGGCCGCGCCGCTGCCCAGCTTGGCCACCACGATCTGACCGAAGAGTTCGGTGGGAAGAGTGGACATGGTCGCCGGCATCGGTCCGAACATAGCGTCCGTGCCCTTGGCAGGAACCGCTCCTGCACTGCCGAGGATGGGGTGTCGAAGCGGCGGAACCGCTACCCCACACGCGAAAAAGGCCGAAATCCGCTCAGTCGGGACAGTCTATGAAATTCCGGTTCAACCCGCAACGGGGCGGGCGATGGACCATTGCGGCCCCGGCCCCAATTCAGGGAGTTCCGCGGACCAGCTGCTCCTCGAACGCCGCCACCGGGAAGAAGCGTCCGGGGCTGCTGGTGTCCGCCACGTCCCCGTGCAGGAAGATCCGGTCGGACGGGATGTTGAGCGATCGCTGGATGCGCCGGACCAGCGTGACCAGCTCGCGGATCTGACGCTCGGTGAACTCCCGGCGATCCCCGTTTCCGACGAGGCAGATGCCCACCGCGTGAAGGTTGAGCGCTTCCGGCGTGGTTCCACGGGCCAGCGAAACGCGCTGCGCATCCCCCGCGCGCATCTTGGAGGCCACGTGCGCGCCCGGCTGCTGCCGGTTCCAGCGCGGTCCCACAAAGACGAAGCCGTCGGGCATGCCCTGGCCGTTGCCGATCACGAAGTGGTAGCCCAGGCCGTCCAGGCCATCCGCGCCCTGCAGTCGGGCGATGGTGGAGGCGTCTCCGGCAGGCGTGCCCGAATGGTGGATCACGATGGCATTCCAGCGCGCGCGATCCAGCGGTGCCTCGCGGTCCAGAGGCGCCGCCAGCGGCGAGAGTCCGCCATCCTGGTTGCCCGCCTGCAGCACCGCGATGGCCGGCACCGCGCGCGGACCGCCTGCGTCACCCAGCACCAGCACGCCGCACGCCAGCGCCATGGCGGCGCAGAAGGCGCCCCAGACCACGCGGGTGCGCCGCGAGAGTCGCGCGGCGGCCAGCGAGGTTCGAAGCATCGGGGTGCCGATCAGCATGGACAGTTTCCGGTTCCGGGGTATCGGATGCGAAGCGCACGGATCTTCTGCAAATCCTCCAACTCAATCCGTCGGCGGCGCCAGCCTGGCGCGGAGCGCCGGCTTCGGATTGCCGAAGGCGTCCGGCTCCTGCAGCGGCGTGAAGCGATCACGAAGCGTGTCGGCGCGCTGGTACTGCGTGCGCGGCTCAGCCTGCGGAAAGAGCACCTTCTGACATCCCGCTCCCATGGGAAGGATGATCGCGGCCAGCACCCACCACGCCTTGTGGTGGATGGCCTTCCGATCCGACGTGGACCCAGGTCCCGCGTGCATGCCGCCATCATAAGGAGCGCCGCGGCGGAGGCCTGCATCCAAGGGAAGGCATCGCCTGCCGACACCGGACGCAAAGGACCGCCATTCCGGACGTTGTGACATGTGCTTGGGTGGTGCCTCGACCGCGCTCAGCCGCCGCGGGATCGACCGGTGGCTCCCCGTCGGGCGGTGATCTCGAACGCAAGACGCTCAAGCGCCTCGGTGAAGTCCACCGGCACCACCGGCACGGCGGGTGCCAGCCGGAGCGGCCGGGGAGCGAAGTTGAGCACTCCACCGATTCCAGCCCGGACCAGCGCCTGAGCCACGTCCTGCGCCTCATCCGGGGGCACGGCCACGATGCCCAGCTCTGCGCCGCTGCGCTTCACCCCCTCCGGCAGCGCCGACATCGACTGAACCACGTGGCCGGCCAGCTTCCGGCCCACCACCGCCGGAGACCGGTCGAACACGGCCACGATCTCGAACCCCTCCTCCGTGAACCTGGGGTAGGCAAGCAGCGCCCGGCCGATCTTGCCCGCGCCCACCAGGGCCACCCGCCAGCTCCGTTCCAGTCCCATGGCCGATCGAAGACGCTCCAGGAGATCGGCCGACCGAAAGCCCACGCCCGGCTGGCCCACCGCCCCCACGCTGGCCAGATCCTTCCGGACCTGCGCGTCCACCACCCCCGCCGCCTCGGCCAGTTCACGGCTGCTGACGCTGGCGCCTCCGCCGCCGGCCTCCCGGACCTGGAGGAGCCGCAGGTACCGGCTCAGACGACGAGCCGTGGGCTTGGGAATTCGGTTCAAAGGGGGCATGCGGCGGCGGTTCCTTAGACTGTACCCATGCACATGGCGGACATCCTGGCCCGTGACCGCTGCACGGCCAGCTTCGAGTTCTTCCCGCCCACCAAGGAGTCGGGCTGGGAGGCGCTGTTCGCCTCGATCGCGGAGTTGGAGCCCCTGTCGCCCGGCTTCGTGAGCGTCACCTACGGCGCCGGCGGAAGCACCCGCACCCACACCAACGACCTGGTGCTGCGGCTCCGGACGCAGACCAGCCTGGACCCGGTGCCGCACCTCACGTGCGTGGGCCACACGCGCGCCGAGGTGCAGACCATCCTGGAGCGCTACGCGGAGGCGGGCGTCTCCAACATCCTGGCGCTGCGCGGCGACGCGCCTCGGGGTGGAACGGCCTCCGGCGGCGACTTTCCCCACGCGGCGGACCTGGTGCGCTTCATCCGGGAGTTCAACGCCCGAGGGCTGCACCCGCATCCGCGCGGCTTCGGCATCGGCGTGGCCGGGTTCCCGGAGGGTCACCCGGAGACCCCCAACACCCTTCGGCTCATGGATCACCTGAAGGCCAAGGTGGACGCCGGCGCCGACTGGATCTGCACGCAGCTCTTCTTCGACAACCGCTCCTTCCTGGACTGGCGCGAACGCTGCGAACTGGCCGGCATCGCCGTGCCCATCCTGGCGGGCGTGATGCCCGTGCTCAGTCTGGCCAACCTGCACCGCATGGCGGAGCTGGCGGCGTGCACGCATGTTCCGGCCAAGCTGCAGCGGGCTCTGGGCCGATGCGACGGCGACGCCGAATCCATCGAGCGCGTGGGCATCCACTGGGCCACGCAGCAGTGCCTGGAACTGCTCGACCGTGGCGTGCGCGGACTGCACTTCTACACGCTGAACCGCAGCGCGGCCACGCGCCAGATCTTCCGCAATCTGGGACTCAAGAGCGCCGCCGGGATGCGCTGAGGGCCGTCAGGGAACGGGCGTGGGTGGAGCGGCCGGAGCCAGCGGCGTGGCGCCCTCGATGGCGGGCTTGGCGTCGGGCGCAAGCCAGAGCTTCTCCAGCAGCGCCCGCATGGTGTCGTCGCCGGGCGTTCCCTTCACCCAGCCCAGGCCCTCCTGGACCGCACCGGTGTCACCCACCAGGTGACCGATGTACGCCAGCAGCAGCCCGTAGTCGCTGGTGTCGCGACCGGCCTTCAGACGCTCGCGCACGGCGGCCGCGGTCCGTTCCAGACGAGCCTGCGGTGGCATCGCCTGCGCGCCGTAGCGCACGTCCATCATCTCGGGATGCTCCGTCAGCAGCGCGCGGAGCGTGATCGCGGCGGAACCGGGAAGGTTGGCGCCGATCTGGCAGTGCAGCAGACCCGCGGTGGCGCGCGCATCGCCGGGCTTCATGGCCAGCACCACCTCGAAGCGCTTCTCGGCCACGAAACTGTTGCCCTCGTGCATGGCCCGCTGGCCCTCGGCCAGCAGCTGGTCCTGTCGGTCACGACCGCCGTCGCCGAACGCATCCAGCGTGGTGCCGTGCCTGAGCACCACGGCGTAGTCGTCCAGCGTCATGTTCACGCCGCCGCGCCGCTGTTCCTCGGGTGCCTTGCCGTCCTTGCCGTCGCCCTGACCCGAGGGCTTTCCATCCTCGCCCTGCTTCTCGCCGGCCTTGGCCGCGCCGTCCGAGGCTCCCGCCTTCGCTCCGCGCAACTGACGCAACAGGCGTTCGTAGGCGTCACCCAGACGCTCGTCGTCCACCTTCTTCGCCTCCGGACCACCGGCCGGGGTGGCGGCCTGCGCAGGCTCCGCCTCGCCCTCGCGCTTGCCGGCGCGGGAGAGCCAGTTGGCGCGGATCTCCTTCAGGATGTTGTCGTACTGCGAAGCGTGACCCTCCACGGGCTGGTTGGCCAGCTCGCCACGGGAGGGTTGCCGGATGTCGCGGGTGGACGAGACGTTCACCGAATCCTGCGGCGCCGCCGTCTTGAACGGGTTGTCCGAGCGCGGTCCCACCGCGTCCATGGTCATGAGGCCGTTGCGAAGGTCCTCACGAAGGCGCGCGGCCTCGTACAGGCTCAGGCGGTCGCCCGCCAGCCGGTCTCGGTCGCGTTCCTTCTTGATGCCCCGGACGCTGCTGACGGTGAGCGTGCCTTCGTCGCCCTCCCGGCCGCGATAGCGCACCATGGGACTGCTCTGCGCCTCGATACCCTGCCGTTCGGAACTGGTGAGCGAAGCGCTCAGACGATCCAGCCTGGAGCGGGTGGCGTCCACCGAAGTCGAAGCGCCCGCGGGGCCCGTGGAGCCGGCACCCACATAGTCGCGGCGGTACTCCAGCGAGGAGACGGAGTCGCGCCCGATGGCGAAGCTGGTGCCGGCACCACCAGATCCCTGCGCCAGCGTGGGGCTGCTCAGGGCGGTGTTGCGCCGGAAGTTGATGCTGGTGTCGCTGCCGGTGGCGCCGCGGAAGTCGCCTTCGGCGGCGTAGCCCACGCTGCCTCGGAATCCGCGACCGGCGGCCACGTCGCCCGTCACCACCAGGTTGCGTGATCGGAAATCCTCCTGCCGCGCGGCGGCGTTGGCCTTGCTGCCCACCTGGAGGCCGGCGTCCAACGCACCCTGACCCAGCGCCAGTGCGGTGGCCAGGCCGGAGGCCATGGTCACCAGCGTCACGCGCACCGCCGTGGATCGCGTCCATCGCATGGCCACATCGTAGCGGCCGGGCGCTGGCCACTAGCATCCTCCGCGCATGCGTTCCACCCAGCCCCAGCCCGCGCGCGCCTCGCTGCCGGCGGTGATCCTCACGCTGCTGGCGGTGGCGGGCGCGGTGGCCTTCGGCATCTACGGACCGCCCGTGGCCGGGCGCTCCGGTCTGGGCGGCGCCGTGCCGGTGGGCGACGTGGTGGACGCGGCCGCCGAACCCATCGTGCAGGCCATCCGCTCGGACCTGGGATCCGGCGACGCCACCGATCTGGCCACCCAGGAGGCGAAGGGCCTGCTGGTGAAGTTCCTGGGACGCGCCACACCGCTGCCGGACCTTGGATCGCTGGGGTACGGGCTGCGTCAGGTGGTTCCTCTCTCCCTGCCCGGCGCGGCCTATCGCGCGGCGGGCGCCCTGTATCGCGGGGTGGGTGAACAGGACGGGAACTGGGTCATGCTCCTGCTCTGCGCCGACGACGGCCAGTACCTCACCTTCGACTCGCTGGGCCGTCCGCACCCGCTGGTGCCGGATGTGTCCTTCGACGGTGAACTCCCCGCCCGCTCCGGCGGACCCACGGCCGCGCTGGTCTGGAGCGACGGCCGACTGCTGCATGTGGCGTGCGTGGAGGACGACGAGGAAGCCGACCGCCTGCGCGAGGCGCTGGGCGCGCCGTGACGCGCGTGTCATTCCCTAGACTGGCGGGCTCATGAGCGCCACCGCCAGCATCACCACGCCCATCTACTACGTGAACGACCGGCCGCACATCGGCCACGTGTTCACCACCACGCTCTGCGACACCTGGGCGCGGGCCATGCGCATGCGCGGCCGCGACACCTTCTTCCTCACCGGCACCGACGAGCACGGCGTGAAGGTGGAGAAGAGCGCCACCGCCAACGGCGTGAGCCCGCAGGCGTGGGCCGATCGAAACGCGGCGGAGTTCGAGGCGGTGCTGCGGCTGTTCCAGCAGACCAACGACGACTTCATCCGCACCACGCAACCCCGCCACGAGCGGCAGGTACAGGCGCTGGTGGAGCGGCTGAAGGCCGCAGGCGTGCTGTACAAGGGCGCGTTCGAGGGCTGGTACGACGAGGGCGAGGAGAACTACCTCACCGAGACGCGGGCCAAGGAGTGCGACTACCGCAGTCCCGTGAGCGGCCGCCCGCTGGTGCGCGCCAAGGAGGAGAACTGGTACTTCAAGCTCAGCGCGTTCGCGCCCCGGCTGGAGGCCATGTTCGCCGCCAACCCCGACTTCGTGAGGCCCGCCGCACGCCGCAACGAGGTGCTGGGCCGACTGCGCGAAGGCCTGCAGGACGTGCCCATGACGCGCACCAACTTCTCCTGGGGCATTCCCATGCCGGGCGACCCCGGGCACGTCATCTACGTGTGGATCGACGCGCTCTTCAACTACGTCACCGCGCTGGGACTGGGCGACGGCAGCGTGAAGGAACGCGCCCGGTACTGGCCGGCCGACTACCACGTCATCGGCAAGGAGATCCTCTGGTTCCACGCGGTGATCTGGCCGGCCATGCTCATGGCGCTGGACCTGCCGCTGCCTCGGTGCGTCTACGCGCACAGCTTCTGGATCAGCGAGGGCCAGAAGATGTCCAAGAGCCTGGGCAACTTCATCGACCTGGCCGCGCTGGAGGGCTACGTGGGCCGGTACGGCCTGGACGCACTGCGCTGGTTCATGCTGACGCGCGGCCCGCTGGAATCCACCGACGCCGACTTCCGCGCACTGGCCTTCCACGAGACCTACGTGGCGGACCTGGTGAACACGGTGGGCAACTGCTCCAGCCGCGTCACCGCGATGATCGGCAAGACCTTCGACGGCGCCATGCCGGCGGACCCGCGCGGCGGCGACACCTGGCCCGCCATGTGCGCCAGCGTGGTCAAGCAGTGGGAAGGTCACATGGACCGCTTCGAGCTGGGACCGGCGGCGGCGGCGGCCATGGGCCTGCTGCGCGAGGTGGACGGCTTCATCAACCGCACCGAACCGTTCAAGCTGGCCAAGGACCCGGCGCGGCGCGACGAAGTGGCCGGCATCCTGGCCCAGTGCGCCGAGACCGTGCGCATCGCGTCGCTGCTGCTGGAGCCGTTCCTGCCGCAGCGCATGACGGACCTGCAGGCCGCCCTGGGCGCACCCATGGCGGGCGAATCGTGGGAGCGGAAGGTGGCGTGGGGCGGGCTCAAGCCCGGCACCCGGATGACCAAGGTGGCGCTCTACCCGCGCGTCGAGGCGCCGGGCACCCCCGCCTGAGGCCCGGAAAGGGCTGTTTCCCCCATTTCGTGGGCTTCGTCATCCGCCGCTCGGTCTGGCGCGAATATCGTGGCCCCGAGGCCCGCATGGAACCCAAGCGCATCATCGTCGGCATCACGGGCGCCAGCGGCGCGCCCTACGCCAAGCGCCTGCTGGAGCGCCTGGCCCACGCCGAGTGCGAGATCCACCTGCTGGCCAGTGCGCTGGGTCGCCGGCTGCTGGCCGACGAGTGCGGCATCAAGCGTCTGGACCCGGACCAGCTGACCGGTGGCCGCGGTTCGCAGCTCACCATCCACAACGAGAACGATCTGGGTGGTCCCGTGGCCAGCGGCAGCTTCCGGCACGACGGCATGGTGATCGTGCCGTGCAGCGGCAACACCATGAGCAAGGTGGCCTACGGCCTCACCGACAACCAGCTGCAGCGCGCCGCCATGGTCACGCTCAAGGAGCGCCGGCGCCTGATCCTGGCCCACCGCGAGACGCCGCTCAGCCTGGTGGAGATCGAGGCCATGCGCGCGGCCACGCTGGCGGGCGCCGTGATCCTGCCGCTGTCACCGGGCTTCTATCTGAACCCCACGGGCCTGGACGATCTGGTGGACTTCATGGTGGCCCGCATGATGGACCTGCTGGGCGTGCCGCACGAGATCCAGCCCACCTGGGACCAGCATCTGGCCGCGGAGCGCGAAGCGCGCCGTGCCGCGCGCGGCTGAGCGCACGGCCGGGCGCACGCCATCCGCACTCCCATCCTTCGCGCAGGTGTCCGGGGCATACTCCAGACGAGGCCCCCAGGCCATGCCCAAAAATCAAGCGGACGGGCCCAGGGGAACTGGACCCGCCCGCTCAAAAAAGGGCGTGGGCGG
>CAZKHO010000030.1:0-21963 GCA_964552505.1 uncultured Bifidobacterium sp.
TCGTGGCGCACTGGCAGGTGTCGGGAACGCCGTTGGAGTCGCGGTCCAGAAGGTCGCCGCGCAGGATCTGGCCGATGTCGACCTTGCCGTCGGCGTCGCAGTCGGCGGACCATTCGATCACGCCGGGGCGAAGCGTAGCCGTCTGATTGTGGTCATCCCAGCAGCCCGCCAATCGCATGAAGACATACAAGCCGTTGTCGTAGCAACAGGGCTCGCCCGGGCACCATTTGGTGAAGCTCCACGAAGATCCATCCGCCCACGTCCAAGGTTCAGAGGGCATCTTGCTTGCGCCGATCCAGCAGTCGAGCGTTGGGGACATGAGCGAGGCGATCGCATCATTCTCCGACTCGGTCTGGATGCTCGCGAGTCTCCCGCCTGCGCTTGCTGCGCTCGACCGAGCTGCGTCCCAAGTGCCGATGACTCTGGTCCGCCCGTACCAGTGACCGTTGCCACCCTCGTCAGACTTCCACTGCACCGGGAAGTGGCCCGTGGCCTGCGCCTCGCAGGGGACACCCCGCTCGCAGCAGTCCGGAATGTTGTTGCCATCGAAGTCGGCAAGTTCGCCTCGGCGGATCTGACCGTAGTCGACCTTGCCGTCGGCGTTGCAGTCGGCGGACCATTCCAAGAGCGCGCCGCACATCTGAGCACCGTTGCCGGGGCCGACGTCGTCCCAGTACGGCTGGTACGGCGGCTCGGACATCTTGAGGTACTGCTCACCGCCAGATGCCGGGTTGTAATTGTTCGGCCGATCACCGCCCGGTACCGCACGACCGAGATTGACCGAGTTGAGCCATGGCGTGAACTGCCACGGCTCCCCCGAAATCCATCGCCACCCACCCGCAGGCTCGCTGAAGTCCGGCGCCGAAAGGTCCTGATAGCCGCCGAGGTGCCAACCATGGGTTCCACCGGGGCAACCGCTCGTGTCCAGATTCAAGGTTCCCACCCAGGCGTTCTCCGCCGATGAGGTGATGCATGCGAGCATCGCGCCGTTGGACTCAGCCTGCATTCGCGCGTTGGGCCAGGTCATCGGAGCGGCCCAACGCCTCGCCTGGTACCAGTGCCCGTTGCCGCCGTCACTCGCCTTCCACTCCACCGGCACCTGCGCAAAGGCTGCCGCCGTCACGCTTGACGCCATCACCGCCACCACCGAACGAGCATCCAACCGCATGACGACCTGCTCCGGCCCCAAGGGCCCGCTGGACTTCTGCATCGACCCGCCGGCCAGAGGCCTGGACAAAGAGACGGGTCCGGTTTCGGGCGCACCGCGCCCACCGGAGAAGCGCCAGCCGACGATGGCGAGACATGCCAAGGCGACAAAAACACGAAGAAAGGTGCTCGCCCCCGCCTGCAGCCGTGCTTTCTCCGGCGTGGTGGCTCCGCGCGGGGTTCCAACTGGCCCCCCGATCGCCCGGGAGCCCAAGACGGCAGTCTGCGTGAGGTCCGACCCGTCCCGCAGCTCACGCAGCGCCCTCAGCGCCCCGCGCACCTGCGCCGGATCCACCTCCGAGCCGCGCTCATCCCGCGACGCCATCCCGCTCACGCCCCCATCAGCATGGCGATGAGTTGGTCGGTCTCTTCCTCCAACCTCGACTCCGGCACGCCGTCCTGCCGCAGGCGCTGCTCCACCTCGGCACGCAGCCTTCGCTGCACCAGCTTGGCGTCGGCCTTCAGCTCCAGCAGGGTGCGCCCGGTCTGCGCGGCGATGTCCTCGTAGGTGACGCCCTGCACGAAGTGGCGCTGGAAGACCTCCCATGCCGCCTGTCTTCGGGACGCCTCCAGCCCCGCCAGCGTGTCGCGCAGCGCCCCCGCCACCACCGCCTCGGCCCAGCTGCGCTCCATGGCCATGGCCGCGTCGGGCTCGTGCAGCGCGGGCAGATCCAGCGCCTCCAGCTCGGCCGGATCGCGCAGCTCCACAGGCCTTCCGCCGATCCGACCTTCACGAAGCCGTTCGCGCAGGTGCATCACCAGCCCGTTGGCCAGCCAGCGTCGCAGCGGAAGGGCGCTCTCCGCCCACTTGGCCAGGTAGTCGTCGCGCGAGAGGCGGCTGGCGAAGAAGCCGTTCACCAGATCGGCGCTCTCGCCCATGGTGCGAAAGCTGCTGCCCTTCACATAGACGCGCAGCGGCTCGAAGTAGCGCTCCATCACGTGCTGCCGAAGTTCCGTGAGCGCGCGCTCCCGGACCCCCGGCTCCGCGCTCTCCAGCGCGGCGCGCAGCGTCTCCACGATCCACGTGCGGTGCGTGGAGGGGAAGGCGTCATGCAGCGGCGATGGATGCCCGGACATGCGCGCGGAGCGTAGAGGCTGGCGGCGCGCGACTGGGTCCACGATGCGCGCACCTGCGCCGATCCTGAAGCGGCCGGAAGCCCTCACGGGACACGGCATCCGGACGGATTGCGCAAGTTCAGGTGGTTCAGGCCTCCGCCTTCCATCCATAGGGCTGGTACCGGTGCTCGAACCGCCCGTCCGACCACAGGTCCACCACGCCGTAGCCCTCGGGGGTGCCCTGGATGGGGCCCTTCCACCAGTTGCCGCTGACGGCACCGTCGCAGATGTAGGTGATGCCGTCCATCTGGCAGTGGTCCAGCAGATGGATGTGCCCGGAGAGGCAGAGCTTCACGCCACCATGATTCCTGAAGAGCTGGTGCAGGTGGTCGCCGTCCGTGTGCATCTCGCCGGCCTGCACGATCACGTCGGTGCCCCGCTTCTCCAGCGAGCGCGGGTTGCCGAACACCATGGCCGAGACGCACAGGATGGGAATGTGGCTCACCACGCAGATGGGCGTGCCGCGCGGCGTCTCCCGCAACGTCCGCTCCAGCCAGTCCAGCTGTTCCGGATCCAGGAACGCCACGTAGCCGTCGCCCTTGGGCTGCACCGAGTCCAGCACCAGGAAGCGCCAGCCGCCGCGGTCGAAGCTGCGCCAGGTGCGGGGGAATCCGTAGAGGTCGCAGGCGAACTTCTTGCCCCAGTCTGCCTCGCTTCCGCTGGTGCCGCTGCGCCCCTTGTTCCATCCGAAGATGTCGTGGTTGCCCAGCGTGTGCTCCACCGGAAGGCCGCAGTGGTGCTTCCAGGTGCTGCGAAACTCCGCCGCCAGCTGTTCGGCGCGTCCGCGCTTGGCCTCAAAGACGTCCATCACGTTGTCGCCGCCGGTCAGGATGAAGTCCGGCTTGCGCGACAGCGACTGCACGTGCTCCAGGCACGCCGCCGTGCCGCGCGAACCGCCGCGTTCGGGCTGCAGGTGGCTGTCGGTCAGATGCGCAAAGCGGAGCGTGGGCGCGTCCGGGCCTGCGGCGGCGGGCTCCGGCGCGGGGACGGCGGGCGCAGCGGCTCCGCCGGACCGTGACGCTCTGGACGCCGTGGACGCCGCGCAGCCGATCAGACCCGCCAGCGGGATGGAGGCGGCGGCGGCCAGGAACGATCGGCGAGAGCAGTCCGGACGCATGGGCGGGGCTCCTGAAGTGTGCGCAGAGGCTATCGAGCGCTCCACGTGGCGGCCCGCAAGACGGACGCGTCTAGACTGGAGGGATGCCGACGGGGCCGCAGCGAACCATGTACGCCGGGATGCCCGCCTTGCGCGGCGCCGCGCATCTGCTGCCCCTGCTGTGCCTGGCCGCCCTGACCGCCTGCAGCAGCTGGAAGGGCGTGGCAGACGACACGGACTGGAACGGCTCTCCGGGCGCGGACCGCGCGCGGATCGTCACGGTGCCGGCGGACGACGACCCACGCACCGCCGGCGGCGACGCGGGCGCGGAGGACGGGGCGCAGACCGTGGAGGCCACCGGCCTGGGCCGCACCCAGGACGAGGCCACACAGTCGGCGTTGCGGGATGCCGTGGCGCAGGTGGTGGGGACGCTGGTGCGCGCCGAGGACCGGGTGGAGAACGAACGGCTGATCGACTCCAAGGTTCTCACCTTCGCCAACGGCTTCGTCACGCGCTTCGAGCCCATGGGCGAACCTCGCCCCGACGGCTCCATGATCCGCGTCCGCGTGCGCGCCCAGGTGCAGCGCGAGCGCCTGACCCGCGCGCTGAACGACCAGGGCGTGCACACCGCGCCGGTCGACCTGCGGTCCATGTCCGCGCAGGCCCGCTCGCTTCGCACGCGGCAAGCGTCCGGCATGGCGATGCTGGAGGAGCTGTTCCGCGGATTCCCGGGCAAGACCTGCCAGGCCGGCGTGGTCTACCAGCGCCTGGTGGAGTCCAAGGGACGGAACATGCTGGTGGAGGTGGGCGTGCGCCTGCAGGTCAACCCGGATCGCTGGGAGGACTGGTGCCGAGACGCCGACCGCGTGCTGGGCCCGGTCTCCCTCAACTGCGGACCCATCCACTGGAACGTGGACACCCACCACTGGTCGCGGAACTGGGAGGCGTCGGTCACGCCCGACACCCGGTCCGCCTCGCAGACCGAACCCTTCACCAACGCGCTGATGCTGGGCAAGGACAACCGGGACGGCTTCCGCGGCCGCTTCGTGAACCTGCAGCCGAAGGGCTCGCTGCAGCCAAGCACCATCGTGGACTGGACCAACGCGTCACGCCAGGAGCGCCACCTGCTGGCCGTCTGCGACGCGTGGAAAGGTGGAACGCGCGGCTATGTGCTTCCCCCGGAGGCGTGGGACCGGGTTCGCACGCTGGCCGACCGGGTGGTGGCGCTGGACGTGCGTCTGGTGGACGCCCAGGGCCGGCCGCTGGGGCGACGCGTCTGGGACTGGGAGGAGACGCGGGAGCCGCAGCGCCTGAGCGAATCGCGCACCGCGGTGTTCGACGGCGGCCGCGTGGGCAGGCCGGAGGCCTTCGTCACGCGCCATGCCGACGACGGCTTCGCCGCCGCGCGCGTGCTCTACGCGCCAGGGCGCTGGTACGGTGGCCAGGTGCTGGTGCCCGGCACCACCGTGCTCATGGGCAATCGCTGGATCACCACGCAGGACCGCTACGTGGACATCGTGCAGCCCGCGCTGCTGCCATGCCGCGGCAGCGCACCGGACTGCATCCGACAGTCGGAGCAGCTGATGCTGCTGCCATGCTTCGCCATCAACGGCACGCTGGGACAGGTGGCCACGCAGCAGCTGGTGCTGCCCTTCCGATTCGAGGTGGAGGCCGATCGAGCGGACATGGCCCAGGCCGTGGTCCTGCTCACGCCGCCCGCGCCCATGCCGTGGGAGGCGGTGCCCTCGTCGGCCGGGGGCGCCAATCGCACCCCGGACCGCGGCGATCCGGCGGCGGACGCTCGAGCGTTCCTGAAGCGCTGGAGTTACACGGTGGACACCAGCGGCGACCTCAGCGACGCGCCGGCGCTGGAGGAGTGCCTTGCGGGCGTCGACGATCGGATCGCCGCGCTGGGCGCGCAGCACGCCGACCTGGCGCGCCAGCTGGCTTCGCTGAAGGAACGCGCCCAGTTCCGGCTCAACGCCGTGCGCTGGGCCGCCTCGCCGGCGGGCAAGTCCAGCTGGGGGCGGTGAGGGGCGGCCTCAGGCGTACCGCGCAACGATCCGCGGCATCAGGTACTCGTCGAACGCGCGCCGCAGATCGTGCCTGGGGCTCCAGCCCCAGTCGCCACGCGCCGCGCTGTCGTTCACGTCCTCGGGCCAGCTGTCCACGATGGACTGACGGCCCAGGTCCGGCTCGAAGGTGACCTTCGCCTTGGGGAAGCGCTCCAGCACCAGCCGCTCGAAGTCGCCCGCGCTTGGCGAGAAGCCCGCCACGTTGTAGACGCAGCGCGTGAGCCGATCCTTGGGAGCGGCGGCCAGCTTCAGGATGGCCTCCACCGCGTCCGGCATGGTCATGAACGGGATGCGCGTGTCGCGTCGCACGAAGCAGGCGTACGGGTTGCCCTGCGCCGCCGCGTGGATCATCTCCGGCCCGTAGTCGCTGGTGCCGCCGCTGGGCAGCGTGTCCGCGCTGATGATGCCCGGGAACCGGATCGACCGGAAGTCGATGGGGGCCGGCATGCGGTCCTTGGCCAGCTTGCGGTAGTGGCCCTCGTAGTAGCGCCCCAGGTGCTCGCCAGCCAGCTTGTTCACGCCGTACATGGTGTGCGGCTCCAGGAACTGGTCCTCGCGCACCGCGCCGGCCTTGCGCTTGGTCTCCAGGTCCGGGATGCCGTAGGCGGCGATGGAGCTGGGGAAGACGAACTTCACACGACGCCCGTGGCTGCGCGCCTGCTCCGCCGAGAGCTTGAGCAGGTTGAGCGTGCCCACCACGTTCACCTGGTGCGCCGTCTCCGGCGCAAACTCGCCGCGCGTGCTCAGCAGTGCCGCCAGGTGGTAGACCTCGTCCACCTCGTACATGGCCAGCAGGCGCTCCAGCAGCTGCGCGTCGCAGACGTCGCCCACGAAGGCGTTCTCGCACTTCGCGCGCACCTGGGCGTCCAGCTCCCGGATGTCCATGGCCACCACGCTGGTGCCCGGACGCGCGGCCAGCGCGCCGATGAGCGAATGGCCCATCTCGCCGCCCGCGCCCGTGACCAGCACGGCACGGCTGCGACGAAGGCCGGAGAGCGGACGGTCCTGAACGGCGGGCGACATGCCTGACTTGCCTGGGCTCATGGCTTGAACGGGTACCTTGTGAGGAGACTCTTGATCTTCAGGGTGCCCTCCAGCTCGTCGCCGGGGCCCTTGAACTGCATCATGACCGGCCCGCGGAATCCGGGCTCACGCACCCGCTGCACCAGATAGCGCGTGGGGAAGCGGGTGGATTCGCCCTCCGCGTTGAACGCCTCGTAGTCGGCCAGCACGCACGCGGCGAACGGCATGAGCAGCTCCATGCCGCGGTTGCGGTGGTACTCCTCGCCTTCGGCCACCTTCCAGGAGTCGAAGGTGGGCTCCAGGCGCACCGTGACGTCGGCCACCTGGTTCATCAGCGCGGCCAGGAACTGTCCGTGGCTGGTGTATCCGCCCAGACACTTCACCACCGCCTGCAGGCCCGCCGACTGGAAGAGCGGCAGCGCCGCGCGCACGCCGGCCACCGCGCCCGCCAGCTGTGCGTCGTAGTCGCCTTGGCCCCGCAGGTCGATGGAGAGTCCCACCGCGGAGAGCGTGCGGGCCGCCTCCAGCCACGGCTTCAGACGCTCCAGCGCGGCGGCGCGCGTGGAGGCGTCCGCGGACGCCAACCCGGGACCGATCGCCGGATCCACCAGCACGCTTCGCACGTTCTGCTCGTCGGCGGAAACGCGAAGCGCCGCCATGGATTCCTTCTGCGCGCCGCCCATGAGCGGCCCGCTCCAGCTCACCAGCCCCACGCCCAGCTGCGTCCGCACGAACTTGGCGAAGTCGGTGGGCTTGAGCCCGTCCGCGCAGCGGCGCTGAAACCCGGACTGGGTCACCCCCAGCGGATTGGGCGCCGCCATGCGGGCCTTGTATTCGCCCAGTTCCTGCGGCGTCATGCCCTTGGTGCCGCCCGGTCGCGGCGCCGGCGGCACCGGCTGCGGCGCGGTCTGGCCCGCCGCGCACGCGGACAGCGCCCCCAGACCCAGCGAGGCCAGCAGTTCACGCCGCGAGAGCGACATTGGTCAGCCGCGGCCGCCGTCGGGCTTCTGGTGCGGATGCGTGAACCGCTCCGCCATGTCGTCCACGCTGGTCCAGGCGTGCGCCTTCATGTGCGACACCGTGCTGATCACGGCCAGCACCAGCGGTCCCACCATGAACGCCAGGATCACGCGCCCCTGCGCTTCCACAGGCAGGTAATCCCCCACCATCAGGCCCGCGAAGGCTGCGCAGGCGCCGTAGAGCACCGCATTCAGGAGGAAGAGCTTGACGCCGTGCTTGAAGCCCATGGCGCGCGGCGCCGGTCGGCTGGAATGCGGGTGCGGATGGCTCATTCCGACAGTCTAGCGGTTCTCCGCCTTCCACTCGGCGAAGAGTTCCGTGCTGAAGTAGCGCTCCATTCGGTCGCAGAGCACCGTCACGATCACCGCGTCCAAGGGCAGCGTGCGCGCGGCTTCCGCGGCGGCCGCCAGGTTCAGTCCGCTGCTGGGCCCCACGGGATGGCCGCTTCGGATGAGCAGGCGCGTGGCCTCCAGCGCCGCGTCGTCGGTCACCTCCACCACCTGCAGGTGGGGGAAGTCCTCCGCGCGATAGAGGGCGCTCATGCCGTCCAGCACGCCGGGAATCCGCGCGGAGAAGCTGCACTGCTCCACCGCGGCGAAGCAGTCGCCGCACGCGCTCCGGCCGCCGGCCACGGGGCGCGCGGCCACGGCGCGCGGCTGCAGACCCGCGTCGGCGAAGCCCATCCGGAGTCCAACGATGGTGCCGCCGGTCCCCACGCCGCTCACGAACGCGTCCACGCGGCCGCCCGGCACCTGTCGCAGGATCTCGGCCGCGGTGCCGTGCCGGTGGGCCTCCGCATTCGCCGGGTTCTCGAACTGGCGCGGCTCGAAGGCGCCGTGCGCGCGCGCGTGGTCTCGGCAGGCCTCCAGCGATCCCACGATGCCGCGGTCGCGCGGCGTGAGGCGCACCTCTCCGCCGTAGGCGCGGATCATGAGCGAGCGCTCCAGGCTGACGCCCTCGGGCATGAAGGCGGTGAAGCGAAGCCCCAGTCGCGCGCACACCATGCTCATGGCGATGCTGGTGGAGCCGCTGCTGGCCTCCACCACTTCCTGACCGGGCCGGATCCGTCCCTCCCGCAGGGCCTGACCCAGGATGTGCGCGGCGATCCGGTCCTTGGTGCTGCCCGAAGGATGGTGATACTCGGCCTTGCACCAGATCACGCGGCCGGTGTCCGGCAGCGCCAACGGCACCAGCGGCGTGGGATCGAGCCGCACCGGCGATGGGGCGCTGGCGACGGCATCCGGGGCGGCGGCACGAGGCGCGGGCATCGGAAAAGTGTACGGAATGGGCGGATGCCCCTTGCCGGACACGGCGCTCCCGGCCGAAGATGCGTGCATGGCGCGCGTGGCGACCATCCTTGCGCTGGCCCTTTCGCTGCTGTGGCCGTGGGGCGCGCTGGCCTCCGCGTGCGCCACCTCCGGCGAACGTGCCGGCGGATGCTGCGCCACGCGTTGCTGCTGCGAAGGTGACGGCCAGGATTCCGCCGCGCCGTGCGGCTGCGAAGCCGGCGACGCTCCCGCACGCCCCACCGAGCGCGCTCCCGCCACGCCGCCCAGCGGAGGCGTGGAGCTGGATCGCGCGCTCGACGTGGCGCCCCTGCCCACCCTGGATCTGGCGCCGGTGGCCGGCGCCCGCGTGGCGCCACGCGCCACGCCCCGATCCGACCGCACCCAGTCCGGCCGCGGCGTGCTGCTGCGGTCGTGCTGCCTGCGTCACTAGCGACTCCCACAGGAGCACTCTGTCCGCACCGCGCCGGGCGCACGCCTGACGCGCCGTGTCGTGCCGCGCGCGCGGCCGACCCACTCCGAACTCCTGTCTGGAAGGATCCATCCCATGGCTCTTCGAAACTTCCGCCTGGCGGCCGTCATCGTCGCCCTCGGCACCCTGGCCGCCTGCGAATACAACTACGACCCCAAGTGTGGCCTCACCCGCCGCGATCCCACCAACGACGCCCTGCTGCACGACCCCACGGCGGTCAAGACCTCCCCCGCGGTGCTGCACGTGAAGGGCATGAGCTGCCCCAAGTGCGTCACCAACGTGGACATCCAGCTCAAGCGCATCCCTGGCGTCCGCACGTCCAGCATCGACATGGCCACCGGCGTGGTGACCGTGGACTTCGACCCCGCCAAGGGCGTCACCCGCGGCGCGCTGGCCAAGGCCGTGGACGACTCGGGCCTCACCCTGGCCAGCATCGAGGAGAAGTGACCCATGCGAAGCACCCTCGCCACCGTCGGCGCACTGGGCGCCGTCACGCTTGCGCACGCGCAGGAAGCCACCTTCACCCCGGCCGCCACCATGCCCGGCCCGGGTGCGTGGGTGAGCCACGTGATGATCGCCGGCAGCACCTTCACCCCCACCGGCTCGCAGGGCGTGGACGGCTACCTCACCGAGGTCAACACCATGGCCATGCTGGGCCTGGCGCCCGGCGTGGCCGTGGAGGGACGCATGCCCGTGTACGACGGAAGCATCGGCTCCACCGATCCTGAGAAGCGGATCCTGGGCGTGGGCCTGGGCAACCTGGAGGTGGACGCCAAGATCCGCCTGCTGAAGATCGACTACGACACCATCGACACGCTGCGCGTGGCCGGCAGCGTGGGTGCGCAGATCCCCACGGGCACGGACGGCTACGGCGCGGACTCCGTCAATCCGTTCCTCCGCACCTCCATGACCTGGATCGCGGGCCGCAACGGCGTGGGTCTCAGCGCGCAGTGGATGTTCAACACGGGCAGCACCTTCGATCCGGTCTTCGCCACCCAGACCACCGCCGACATGCTGCACACCGGCGCCAGCTGGCTCTACCGGATCGAGCCGGCGGAGTACGGGCACGAGCACCGCGAGGCGTGGTACTTCCAGACCGAGATGCAGGGCGTGTACGAGACCGACGGCAGCGCGCAGTGGTCCATGGGTCCGGGACTGCTGATGGAAGGCACGCGATTCGCCTTCGAGTTCGGCATCCAGCTGCCCCTGTGGGAAAGCTCCACCGACCGCGGCAACTCCAGCTTCACCGCCATGTTCGGGCTGCGATTCCTGTTCTGACGGGCGTTGGGCAGTCCCGCCACGAACCGCTACACTTCTCGCCTTCGCCGCGGCGAAAGCCGTGGTCACGCCACCTTAGCTCAGCGGTAGAGCGGAGCTTTCGTAAAGCTCAGGTCACGGGTTCGAATCCCGTAGGTGGCTCTGCGTCCGCGGCGCGCGCTCACTTGGCGATCATCTTGATCGCCTGCTCCGGGCCCAGGTTCAGGCTGCCGTGCAGCTCGCTCAGCGCCGCCACCAGTTCGGGCGACATGGTGGCACCCTTGGCAGCCGCGGCCGTCAGACTCTTGCGGACCAGTTCCACCTGACCCGGATCGGCCTTGTCGCCAAAGCGACGCGCACTGGACGCGGCAGCCTGCAGCATGAGGGCGGCGCCCGAGGCGTCGTCCTTGGACATGCGCTGAAGGCCGAAGGTGATCAGGGCACGCTGGGCGTCCGCCGTGGGAACCCACGAGAGCGCCTCCACGATCCGGGGCTGCGCTTCCGCCGACAGGCCCTCCGCCTGCAGCGCCTTGACCAGCGCCTGCTCGGCGTCGGCCATGCGGAAGACGCCGCCGCCGGCGCGGCCGATGTCCACCAGCGCAGCCGCGCAGTCCTGCACCATCATCGCGCCGTCCGAGGGCCCCATCACGCCACCGCCCGATCGGCGCATGAGCTGATCGACCGACGCGGCGAAGGTCTCCGCGGGACGGCCGGCACCCCACAGCATGTTGGCGCGGTCGTCACGAAGCGAGGCGTCCACGCGAGGCAGATCGGCCTGGTCCACGGCCAGCAGCATCAGCGAGGCGCCCGTGACGGGCTGCGCGCGCAGCGCGCGGACGGAATCGTTGACCAGGGACGTGGAGCCGGACACCACCACCAGCTCGGCGCTGCCGCGGCCGGCCATGGCCGAGACCAGCGCCGCGGCGTCGGACTCCGCCGCCACCACCTCGAATCCACGGTCCGCCAGCCACTTGCCGTAGTTGCTTCGATCCTCTGCCTGCGGCGAGACGACCACCGCCGACGGGCGGCCACCCGACCGGACCGCGCCAGCCAGCACCGGCACCACTGCGTCGCTGTTGCGGAAGGACGCCGTGGGCATGGCCCGAGCGAGTGCCAGCGCAGCGTCCACGCGGACGCGCTGACTGGAGCTCTCCAGGCACGCCAGGATCGGGGAATCGCCGCCGTGGAGCAGCGCCTCGGAGCCGCCGCAGTGCGCCAGCGCTTGGATGGCGCTCCGCTGCAGACCAGCGTCCTGAAGAGCCAGGCCCAGCGACAGCACCTCACGGGCCACGGCCGGGCCCGCCACCAGCGTCAGCGAGGACGGCGTGAACCCGTCCACGGGCAGTCCCGCGGCCTCCAGCCGCAGACCCGCCGCCAGGAACGTGGCCAACGCCCCGCCGTCCGCCGGATTCAGCTGCATGGCCCGCAACGCGAAGCGCTTGGCCATGATGTTCAGGTACGCGGCCGTGGGAATGATCTCCGGCTTCATGCCGCCGTGCGGTTCGAAGCTCCAGGCCAGCTGATGATCGTCGGCGGGGTGCGGCACCAGTCCCTCACCGCCCACCAGGCACTCGCGCGCCAGACCCGCCCACAGCGCGCCCGCGTCCGAGGAGGCCACGCCCATGCGCTGCAGAACCACGCGCGCCGCCTCGCGGGCCCCGGGGTACGACTTCGGATTCTCGACCAGCGTGACCAGCGCGGGCGCGGCCACCTTCCAGCCGATCTCGCCCAGCACCTGGCAGATGCGGACCTGTTCGCTCTCGTTCACCAGGGGCAGCGCCGCCGCCAGCGGAAGCACCGCGTTGCGACCCACGCTCACCAGCGCCCGGTGCGCCATCATCTCCAGCTGGGGATCCTTGGAGAAGATCAGCGTCTCCACCAGCACGGGCACGCCGTAGCTGCCGGCCAGCGCAAAGCGACGCTGCGCGTCGGCCTGCTGACGAAGGGTGCCCTTGAAGTGCGGCACGAGCGCACGCAGACGGCCCTGGTCCCGCGCCATGGCGTCACGGCCAGCGTCCACCTTCCTGAGCACCTTCAGCGCCGACGCGTGCAACGCGTCGTCCGCCCGCGTGGCGGCCACGGCGCGTTCCAGGCGATCGCCCATGTTGCGCTGGTCCACGATCAGCGCCAGTTCCGTGGCGGGAACGCCGTCGGCCAGCATCACGTCCGCGGCGCCCGAGGCCAGGTCCGGACGCGCGATCAGGCACGCGTGCACGAACGCCTCCATCGCCTCCACGCTTGCGGGCGACGGCGGCGGAAGATCCTCGACCTTCTCGATGGGCTTGGGCTCGCCCGCGTCTGGAGCGGACGGGGAGGCCTCGGCGGTCTCGCCGGCGCCGTCCTTGACCATGGCCGCGATGCCCGCCGCCAGCTTCTTGCGGACGAACTCCAGCATGGGCTTCTGCTCGTCCGGAGCCATCGCGATCTGGGCGTCCAGCACGGCCAACGCGGCCTGAACCTTCGCGGGGTCCTTCGCCGCCTTGAGCTGCGCCTGCAGCACGGTCGCCATCTGCATGGCGGCCGGACGCATGGCCTCCGGAAGCGCTTCCAGGTCCGGATCGCCGGTGGACGCCGCGGACTCCACCGGCGCGGTGTCCCCCGCCGGCTCCTGCGGCTTGGTCTCGTCGTCGCTCCACGCGACGGCCACCATGGGGAAGGCGAGCGGCAGGGCAAGCACGAGCGCGGCGACGAATGGCATCCGGTGGGTCTCCGATGAGCGCGGCAGGATCGCCGCTGGGGGTTCGGGAATCTACCGGAATCGGCGGCCCGGCGCCCCTGCCCGCGCCGCTATGCTGCCCGCGTCGAGGTGTCCTGGGGGTGGATCCCGGGCACCGACCGGATCGCGGCCAGCGCCGCGACCCGGCCACGAGGGAAGGCGGTGCAAATCCGCCGCGGACGCGCCGCCGTGACGGGCGCAGGGCTCCTGCCCTGCAACGCGCCGCCCACAAGCCACTGGTGCACCCCATGGGTGCATCGGGAAGGCGGGCGGCGTGTCACCCGAAGCCGGAAGACCTGCCTCGACCTTCGGTCCACGCCCCCGCGAAACGGGGTGATGGGCAATCCTCCGATCTGCACGGAGGCGGTCGGCATGCGCTCAACCATGGTGGCGTGCGTGATGCTGGTGCTTGCGGCCTGGGCCCGCGCGGACGGCTGGTACGCCTCGCGCGTGGTGTCCTACGCGGCGGGCACGGGCGCCTCCGCGGGTCATCGCAACGCGTCGGCGGCGCTGGGCGAACCGGCGCGCATGACCGGGCCCTCCAACGCTCCCGAGACGGTGACGCCCTTCCAGCCCTCGTGGATGAACAGCCAGATCGTCTCCATCGGCGCGGGCGGATCGCTCACGCTGGAACTGGGCACGCCGGCCACCGACGACGCCGACCACCGCTTCGGCATCGACCTCATCGTCTACGGCAACGCCCTCTTCGCCGACGGCGCGCCTCCGCTCGGATCACCCGCCTGGTGCGCCGGCGAAGGCGGACTGGTGGACGTGAGCGAGGACGGCGTGACGTGGTTGACCGTGCCCGGCGTGGTGGTGGACGGGCCGCTGCCCACCATGGCGTGGATGGACGCGGGCCCGTACGACACGGCGCCGGGACAGGTGCCCACGGACTTCCTTCGCGCCGTGGATCCCGCCGTCACGGAGCTCACCGTGACCGGCGTGAACTACGCCGACCTGGTGATGGCCTACGACGGCGGCGCGGGCGGCGCGGGCGTGGACCTGGCCTGGGTGGGACTGGCCAGCGCGCGGTTCGTGCGGTTCCGACATCCCACGGGAGCGTCGGGAAGCCCGGAGATCGACGCGGTGGCGGTGGTGCCGCCGGCGTTCTCGCGCTTCGATCTGGACCGCTCCGGCAGCGTGGACTACGGCGACATCGCGCTGGCCATGCTCTGCATGGGCGACGCGGGCGGCGACGCGGACGTGGACGGCAGCGGCCTGGTGGACTACGGCGACATCGCCCTCATCCTGCTGGAGATGAACTGAGCATGCGCAGAGGGTTCACGCTGGTGGAGGTGCTGGTGACCACGGGCATCGTCGGGATGCTGGTGGCGCTCACCATGGGCGGGCTGCACAGCGCCGGCGAATCGTCGCGTGCGGCACTCTGCCGCTCCAACCTGCGACAGATGTCCATGGCTTCGCACGCCTACGGCGCCTGCGCGGAGGGACGCCTTCCGGCCGCCATCCTGTACTACCAGCGCGGCGCCGCGCTGCGCACGGTGGCCTGGGACTTCGAGCAGCAGTCGGGCACCGTGGGCCCGGGATCGCTCTGGAAGTTCAGCGACCATCCCGAACAGGTGCAGCAGTGCCCCTGCTGCGCGGCGCCCAGCACCTTCGGCGCCGATCCCGCCACGGGCTACCACTACAACACCACGTACCTGGGCGCGGAAGGCCTGCTTCCCGAGACCACCGACGACGGACGCGTGCTGGACGGCTGGCGGCGCGTGCGCGCCGGCGTGGGGCCGGGCCAGTGGCGGCGGCCGAGCGAGACGGCGGTCTTCGCCGACGGCGGCTGGAAGGGCGGCGCCAACAAGTTCATGCGCGCACCCAGCGGCCGCGTGGAGAACGACCTGGGCCTGGTGTACGCGGGCGGCAGCGCCTTCCGACACCGCGGCCAGTGCGGCGTGGCGTGGCTGGACGGTCACGTGGACACCGCGGGCGAGGCGTTCCAGGGTGCACGCGCCACTCCACAGCTGCTGAAGGCGCCGCTCGACTGGCCCAGCAACGGCTTCCTCTCCGCCGACGACGGCGCGTACGACCCCAGGTGACCATGCGCATCGATCGCTGCGTCTGCGCCGACGTCACCTTCGCCGAAGCCCTGGAGGAGGTGCGGACGCGTGGCGTGCATCCCCAGGAACTGGCCTGCCGGTTCGGCTGCGGCGCGTCGTGCGGCATGTGCCGACCCTACCTGCGCCGGGCGCTCCGAACGGGCCAGACGGTCTTCCACCAGATCGTGACCGAACGCGACGAGCCCGCGCCTGAACCGGACGCGCTTCGCGGACAGGCCTGAGCGGCGCGCGCTCCAGCCGCGCCTAGCCGCGACCGAACCGCCGCTCCAGCTCGCGCCACGGGATGCGCATGGCCGTGGGCCGCCCGTGCGGGCAGTTGGTGGATCGCTCCACCTCCTCCAGCTGCCGCAGCAGCTCGGCCACCTCGCGGTCGGAGAGCGCGTCGCCCGCCTTCACCGCCGCCTTGCACGCCATCATGTCCAGCACCTCGGCCAGCAGCGCCTCGCCGTCGCCGGCGGCGTCGAAGGTGTCGCGGCCCAGCCACTCGCGCAGCACCTCCACCGGGTCCACGCCGCGCTCGATCAGGAACACGGGCTCCGCGTGCACCGCCAGGCTGCGCGGGCCGCCCGCGCGCACGTCAAAGCCCAGCCGCTCCAGCAGCGGCCGCGCCTCCTCCAGCCGCTCCACCTCCAGCGCAGTGGCCGGCTCGATGCGCGGCGCCAGCAGCGGCTGGCTCTCCAGCGGACCGGCCAGCGTGCGCGCCTTGAGGCGCTCGAACATCACGCGCTCGTGCAGGGCGTGCTGGTCCACCACCACCAGTCCCTGCGCGTCGCTGGTCACCAGCCACGCACGGCCCGCCTGCAGGAAGCGCGGCGCGGCGATGGGCATGGGAAGCTCCGCCGCCGCGGCCGGCACGGCCATCGCCGCGGTCGCCGGCTGCGACAGCGCGCGATGCAGCTCACCAAAGTCGAAGCCCGAATCACCGGCGTGGGCGCCGCCCACCTCGCCCGAACCCGACCAGCCCGCGCCCGCCGCGGCCTCCGGCCTGGACGGCCACGCGCCTCCGCCCTGCCCCGGTCCCGGCGGTGCCGCCAGCGGAAACTCCGGCATCAGGTTCGCCGCGCGCAGCGCCGCCTTCACCGCGCGGTGCACCAGCGAGTGCACGGCGGCGGGCTGTCGGAAGCGAACCTCGCTCTTGGCGGGATGCACGTTCACGTCCACCTCGCGCGGATCCATCTCCACCGCCAGGAAGCCCACCGGCGTGCGCCCCGGCTCGACGAGGCCGCGGTAGGCCTCGCGTACGGCGTGCAGCAGTCCGCGGTCCGCGATGGGCCGGCCGTTCAGCGTGAAGCGAAGTCCCTTGGCCGCCACGCGCGCCGCCGCCGGCCGCGCCAGCAGGCCCCAGACGGAGATGGGCGATCCCGCGGCCATCGCGGCGTCCGCCTGCACCGCCAGTGGTTCCTGCGCCAGCGACTCGCCGATCACGTCCACCACGCGACGCGCGGGATCGGCCTGCGCGGGCAGCTCCAGCGACTTCCGGCCGTCCTGCCACAGCGTGAACCAGACCTGCGGACGCGCCAGCGCGATCCACTCCAGCACCTCCACCACGCGGCCTGCCTCCGTGGGCTCGCTGCGCAGGAACTTCCGCCGCGCCGGCACCTGACCGAAGAGCCGCTCCACCTCCACCCGCGTGCCTTGGTTGGCCGCGGCGGGCCGGACCGGGCTGGTGGCGCCGTGGTCCACCTGAATGGAGGCCGCCTCCCGCGCGTCACGGGCGCGGCTGGTGACGGTGAGCCGGGCCACGGAGCCGATGCTGGCCAGCGCCTCGCCTCGGAAGCCGCAGGTGGCGATGGAGAGCAGGTCGTCCAGGCTGGCGATCTTGCTGGTGGCGTGGGCCGCCACCGCCAGCGGCAGTTCCGCCGCCGAAATGCCCGCACCGTCGTCGCTCACCTCGATCCGGTCGCGGCCGCCACCCTCCAGCCGCACCTCGATGCGGGTGGCGCCGGCGTCCAGCGCATTCTCCACCAGCTCCTTCACCACGCTGGCCGGCCGGTCCACCACCTCGCCCGCGGCGATCTGGTTCACCAGGTTGGGAGGCAGCTGCCGGATCGGCATCCGGGCGAGTCTATCGGTGCGCTTCACGCATCCTTCACGCGGGAAGTTGCGGCCGGGACGCCTGAAACGCCGATCGATCGACTATGGTTTCCACCGGCATGAGCACCCTGGTGGTCGGCGACCTGCACGGCTGCGGCGAGGAGTTCGCCGAGCTGCTCGACGTGGCTCGGCGCGAACGCGCCGACGCCCGCGTGGTGGTGGTGGGCGACCTGTTCACCAAGGGCCCCCGCCCCGACCTGGTGGTGGACCTGATCTCGGATCACCGTGCCGAGGGCCGCCGCGTGGACCTGGTCTGCGGCAACCATGACCTTCGCCTGCTCGAGGCGCTCCGCCGCCGCGACGCCGGCGCCTCGCTGGACACGCTGGCCCCCTCCGAGGCCACCGCCATCCGTCTGCTCGATCGCGCCGGCCGGCTGGTGGCCGCGCGGCGCCTGCTGGCCGAGGCGGTGGGCTGCATCGTGCTGCGCGGCGCCGGATGGTCGGTGCTGCACGGCGGCGTGGTGCCGGGCGCGGGCCTGGACGGCACCAGCGACCACGACAAGGTCCACCTCAAGGCGCTTCCCGGCGAGACGCCGTGGTGGGAGCGCTACGACGGACGCGACGGACTGCTCGTGGTGGGCCACAAGCCCCTGCGCGAACCGCTGATGCTGCGCCGCAACGGGCGACCCATGGTGGTGAACGTGGACACGGGCTGCGCCTACGGCGGCGCCCTCACGGGCTACGTGGTGGAGGAGGAGCGCTTCCTGCAGGTGGCCTCGCGGCAGGCTCCGCGCGAAGGCTTCACGCCTGCGGCAGCCGCCACCGCGCCGCAATGGGCATCGGCCGGCCACGGCCGAATGTTCGCGCGGCGACCTTGAGCACCAGCGGCGCCTGATCGCGCTTGAACTGCGCGCGGTCGATGGCGCGGCACCAGCGGTCCACCAGCTCCAGCGGCAGTCCGGCCGACTGCGCGATGCGCGCGGGGTCGCCCTCGTGCTCGATCCAGCCGGTGACGATCCGGTCCAGGTCCTCGTAGGGCGGCAGCGTGTCCTGGTCGGTCTGGTCGGGGCGAAGCTCGGCGCTGGGCGCCTTCTCGATGCTGGCCGGCGGAATGGGCGCGCACGGCAGACCGAAGTCGGCGAAGCGCGCGTTCAGGTGACGCGCCATGGCGTAGACCTGCGTCTTCAGCGCGTCGCCCAGCGGCGCCAGTCCGCCCACCATGTCGCCGTACAGCGTGGCGTAGCCCACGGAGAGTTCGCTCTTGTTGCCCGTGCTCAGCACCAGCGAGCCGTCGGCGTTGCTGACGGCCATCACGGTGAGGCCGCGCAGCCGGCTCTGCAGGTTCTCGTCCGGCAGTCCGGTGAAGGCGCCCAGCGCTCCCTTCAGGTGCGTGGCGAAGCGATCGTGCAGGTCCGCGATGGGCAGGTGGAGCAGCCGGCCCAGACCCAGGTTGGCGGCCAGCGCCCGGGCGTCGTCCACGCTGCCGCGGCTGGAGAAGCGCGAGGGCATGGTCACGCCGGTCACGGCGGCGGGTCCCAGCGCCAGCGAGGCCAGCACCGCCACCAGCGCGCTGTCGATGCCGCCCGAGAGCCCCAGCGTGGCCCGGGTGTGGCCCGTCTTGGCGAAGTAGCCGCGGATGCCCGCCACCAGCGCGTCCACCAGGTCTCGCTCGGGCGCGCGGGCCGGCGACGCGTCGCAACGGCAGCCGCCGCGCAGATCCACCGCGCGCGTGGAGGCCTCGAAGAGCGGCCAGCGCTCGGCCACGCGGCCGGCGGCGTCCACCAGCATGGATCCGCCGTCGAAGATCAGGTCGTCGTTGGCGCCCACCTGGTTGCAGAGCAGCACGGGCACGCCCAGGGAGGAGGCCACCTGCGAGACGCGCTCCAGCTGACGCGCGCGCTTGCCCAGCACGAACGGCGAGGCGCTGGCGGCCACCAGCGCCGTGGCGCCGGCGCGCACCGCGTCCACCGCGGGGTCCACCGGGTAGGTGCGGCTGGCGTCCACGTCCGCGCCGCCCCAGAGGTCCTCGCAGAGCAGCAGGCCCAGCCGCTCGCCCTGATGCTCCACCACGGTGGCGTGATCCCCCGGCGCAAACCAGCGGTCCTCGTCGAAGACGTCGTAGGTGGGCAGCAGACGCTTGTCGTGGAATCCCTCCACGCGACCGCCGCGACAGATGGCGACGGCGTTGGCCAGCCGCCGACCACGGCGGTCCACGCGACGAGGCAGTCCCAGCAGCAGCAGCAGGTCCGGATGGCGTCGGGCCAGTTCGGCGGCCGCGCGTTCGCACGCCTCGGCCACCCCTTGTCGCAGCACCAGGTCGCGCGGCGGATACCCCAGCAGCGACATCTCGGGCGTCAGCAGCACCTGCGCGCCGGCGGCACGGGCGTCGCAGGCGGCGGCGTCCAGGCGTGCAAGGTTTCCCTCCACGTCCCCCACCGTCAGGTCCAGCTGGGCCGCCGCGATGCGCATGGCGTGATGCTACGGGGGTGGTGCCCCCGGTGCCCGCAAGGGACGCTCCCGGACGGCGTCGGCGTGCCCTGCACGGGGCCGATCGGAAGCGGTCGGAAGATCAGCCGGCCGCGGCGTACCGGGTGGCCAGCGCCTCGATGGCGGCGCGCAGCGTGAAGGGCTTGCGAAGAATGGTGCGCACGCCCGCGTTGCGGAGCGCGTTCTCCTCCTGCGCCAGGAAGACCTGACCCATCACCGCCACGCGGCACCGCGGCGCCTCCGTGCGGAGGCAGGCGGTCAGCGCGGTGATCTCGGCCAGACCCACGCTGGTGTCCACCACCACCCAGTCGGGCTGGAAGCGCGCGCACGTCACGCCCGCCTCGAACGCGGTGCGCGCGGTGCGCGTCTCGCGGCCGGTCTCCTGCGCCAGCGTGTCGGCCAGCATGGTGGCGGTGGACGTGTCGGCGTCCACCACCAGCACCCGCTCCAGGGTCCCCGAGGAGAGGCCGCCGCTGGGCAGCCCGTTCTCGCGGATGAAGTTCTCCAGCGCCTCGCGGGTGACGCGGCGGTCGCGGCTTCCCGGGATGCGGTAGCCCTCCAGGCGGCCGGTGTCGATCCACTTGCTGACGGTGCGGGCGGCCACCTTGCAGATGTCGGCCACTTCGCCGGTCGTCAGGACGGTCTTGGAGGCGGTGTTGCTCATGACCCGGGCATCGGCGCCCTGCGGGGGTCACTTGAGCGCGCAGGCGTCACAAACCGCACAAACGCGGAAGGACCGGAAAAGGAGCCTTGGATCCGTGGAAACGGCGGTCCGGCATCGGGCCCCGCCCCTGCCGCCGACCGGTCAGTCGACGCGGATGCCCTTGGCCACCAGCGCGGCCTTCAGCGCCGCCAGGTGCGCGGCATCGCGAACCTCCACGCGGCATCGCACGGTGACGCGGCTCACGTCCGCCTCGCCGAACGCGCGCTCGTGCTCGATCTGCTGGATGCTGGCGCCGGTGGCGGCGATGGTGCTGGCCAGTTCCGCCAGACCGCCGGGCCGATCCGAGATCACCGCCGTGAACTGCGCTAGGCGCCCGTCCACGGCCACGCCGTGCTCGATCACGCGGCTCAGCACCATGGGATCGATGTTGCCGCCGCACAGGAGCAGCGCCACGCGCTTGCCCTTCAGGAAGGGCAGCTTGCCGGCCAGGAAGCCCGCCAGCGGCGCGGCGCCCGCGCCCTCCACCACGCCCTTCTCCAGTTCCACCAGCCGCAGGATGGCCAGCGAGATGTCCTCCTCGCTCACCGTCACCACGCGGTCCACCCGCTCGCGCGCGATGGCGAAGGCGCGGTCGCCCACCTGCGGCACGGCCAGGCCGTCGGCCAGCGTGGGTCCGTCGAAGGCGTGCACCGGACGCCCCGCCTCCATCGCCTTGAACAGGCTGGCGCAGCGCGCCGGCTCCACGCCCACCATCTGCACGTGCGGATGCGCCTCCTTCACGGCCAGCGCCACGCCCGCGATCAGGCCGGCGCCGCCCACCGGCACCACGATCGCGTCCACGCGGGGCACCTGGTCCAGGATCTCCAGTCCCACGGTGCCCGCGCCCGCGATGATGGCCGCGTCGTTGAAGCCGTGGACGTAGGCCAGGCCGTCGGCCTTGGCCAGCTCGTCCGCCTTCACCTTGGCGTCGGCGATGGTGTCGCCGTGCAGCAGCACGCGCGCCCCGTAGTGCGCGCACCGCACCTGCTTCACCAGCGGCGCGCCCCGCGGCATCACCACGGTCACCGGGATGCCCAGATCGCGCCCGTGATAGGCCAGCGCCAGCGCGTGGTTGCCGGCGCTGGCCGCCACCACGCCGCGCGTCCGGGCCGACGCCTCCAGCTGCAGCAGCGCGTTGCGCGCGCCGCGCTCCTTGAAGCTGCCCGTGCGCTGCAGGTACTCCGCCTTGGAGAAGATGGTGGCGCCGCACAGCTCCGACAGGGCCACGCTCTCCTGACATGGCGTGCGCACCACGCCACCCTCGATGCGGCGCATGGCCTCCACCACATGGTCGTAGGTCACCTCGGCCGCGGCGGTCGCCGGCATCCTCGGCCTCAGGCCTTCGGACCCGCCGCCCGCACCGCGTCGGTGATGGCGAACTTGCGGTCGTTCTCGCGGAACTT